>JBJTNC010000148.1:0-5222 GCA_046073865.1 Micrococcales bacterium
ACGTTGGTGTTTGGCTCGCTGCCAAACTCGTTGGCGCAACCGCAGAACATCTTGCTCTTGGTGTTCAACTCAACGTGAACCTCAAGACCAATTACTACCTCAAACTGCTCTAGAGCCTTCTCGTAGTCCATCAACTCGGCTTTAGCCATTAGTTAGCCTCCGATGCGGGTGCGGCCATGGTGTTGGCCGGAGCGAAGTGAGACATGGTCTTGCCCCACTTGGTTTCAAGGATGTTCTCCAGTGCGGCGCCAACCTGGTATAGGCGGGCGTCCTGCATGGCGGGGGCCAGGAACTGGATGCCAACTGGCAGGCCGTCTTCGTCGGCGGTACCGATTGGCAGTGAGATGCCGGGGATTCCAGCCAGGTTGGCGGGGATGGTGGCGATGTCGTTCAGGTACATGGCCAGTGGGTCTTCGTTCTTCTCACCGATCTTGAAGGCGGTGGTTGGAGCGGTTGGCGACACCAGCACATCGGCGGTCTCGAAGGCCTTGGCGAAGTCGCGCTGGATGAGCGTGCGAATCTTCTGGGCCGAGCCGTAGTAGGCATCGTACGAGCCAGACGAGAGCGCAAAGGTTCCCATGATGATGCGGCGCTTCACCTCTGGGCCAAAGCCGGCCTCGCGGGTTGCCGCCATCACGCGCTCGATGGTGGGGTTGCCCTCCGGGGTAACGCGCAGACCAAAGCGCACCGAGTCGAACTTGGCCAGGTTGCTAGACGCCTCTGCTGGAAGAATCAGGTAGTAGGCGGCGATGGCGTGCTCAAACGAAGGGCAGTCAACCTCAACGATCTGGGCACCGGCGGCCTTCAGTTCGGCAATCGCCTCATCGAAGCGAGCCTGGACGCCGGCCTGGAAGCCCTCGCCCTGCAGCTGCCTGATTACACCGATGCGGAGTCCCGCAACCGAACCGCTCTTGGCGGCCTCGGTCATGGAACCCAGCGATGCCGGTAGCGAGGTGCTGTCGTGCTTGTCGTGTCCCGCGATTACGTCCTGCAGCAGTGCGCTGTCGAGGACGGAGCGCGATACAGGACCAACCTGGTCGAGTGAGGAGCCGAGGGCGATAAGGCCGTAGCGGGAAACCGCGCCGTAGGTTGGCTTGATGCCAACGGTGCCGGTCATGGATGCCGGGTACCGGATGGAGCCACCGGTGTCAGAGCCGAGAGCGAGCGGGGCAAGGAACGCGCCCACCGCGGCGGCCGAGCCACCGCCGGAACCGCCAGGGATGCGGTCGAGCGCCCAGGGGTTTCCGGTTGGACCAAATGCCGAGTTTTCGGTAGACGAACCCATTGCGAATTCGTCGAGGTTGGTCTTGCCGAGGATTGGCATGAGCTGCGCGCGCAGCAGTGCAACCACGGTTGCGTCGTACTGCGGAACCCAGCCCTCGAGGATCTTGGATCCAGCGGTGGTAGGCGCATCAACGGTGGTGAGGTTGTCCTTCACCGCGATAGGCAGACCGGCCAGCTCCGGCAGGGTCTCGCCTGCGGCGCGGCGGCGGTCCACCTCGGCGGCGGTTGCCAGCGCACCCTCGGCCGAGACGTGAAGGTAGGCGTTAATCTGTGGGTTCAGCGCCTCGATGCGATCCAGGAATGCCTGGGTCAGCTCCACGGAGGTGACCTCACCGCTGCGGAGAAGGTCAACCAGCTCGCTCGCAGGCTTGAAAACTAGGTTGCTCACGGTCTACTCCTCGTCCAGAATGGCGTGCACGCGGAAGCGGCCATCGGCGCTGTCAGGCGCACCGCTGAGGGCTGCCTGCTGGCTGAGCGAAGGCTCAACAACGTCCTCGCGGAAAACGTTTGCCATTGGGATGGGGTGGCTGGTGGCAGGAACATCTCCCTGAACAGCGGCCTTGATAGAAGCCATTGAGTCAACAATCAGCGCGAGCTGCTCAGCAAAACGAGCAACCTCGGCATCGGTGACATCGATGCGGGCCAGGCCGGCCAGGTGACGAACCAAATCAGGCGTAATTTCAGACATGTGACTTCCGTCGATTAGGTGGTTGAGACCAGTTTACTTCGCCCGGCGGGCAGGCCTAGGCTTCCAGCCTGCGGGCAAACTCTTCTTCGTCTATAACCTCGATGCCCAGTTCCTCCGCCTTGGCAAGTTTGCTGCCCGCGTTTTCGCCGGCAACCACGAATGAGGTCTTCTTGGAGACGCTGGAGGCAGCCTTGCCACCGTTGGAGATGATGGCTTCCTCAATCTGCTCGCGGGTGAAGTTTTTGAGGCTACCGGTTGCAACGATGGACATTCCGGCGAATCTTCCGCCCTCGGCAACAGCGGTTCCGGGACCCTCGTGCCCGGGTGTCTCCAGCTGAACACCGGCGGCCCGCCAGCGCTCCACTATCTCGCGGTGCCAGTCAACGGCAATCCATTCCTTGATGCTGGACGCGAGCACGGCACCCACGCCGTCCACGGCGCTGAGCTCGGCCTCGGATGCGGCAAAGATGCGGTCCAGCGAGCCAAAGTGCGCGGCGAGCGCCCTGGCCGCAACCGGACCAACGTGGCGGATTGAGAGAGCGGTGAGGAATCTCCAGAGCGGACGGGTCTTGACCTCTTCTAGGTTTCGCAGCAGTTTGAGCGCCACTTCGGCGGGCGAACCGTCCTTCTTGCGGAAGAACTCCACAACCTTTGGCGTGCCGTCTGGGTTTAGCTTGGCCAGACCGGTGTCGGGATCCAGAACCAGAGACTTGATCGGCAGCAGGTCTTCGATGGTCAGGTCAAAGAGCCCCGCCTCGCTGGTGAGAGGCGGCTGGGCTGGTTCCAGCGGTTCGGTGAGTGCACAGGCGGCAACGTAGCCTAGGGCCTCGATGTCTAGCACTCCCCTGGATCCCAGGTAGGCAACGCGCTCGCGAAGCTGCGCTGGGCAGCTGCGGGTGTTGGTGCAACGGAGGTCAACGTCTCCCTCTGATGCGGGAGCCAGAGGCGCACCGCACACCGGGCAGTTTGCCGGCATCACGAATGCGCGCTCGCTGCCATCGCGGAGTTCAACAACCGGGCCTAGGATCTCCGGAATGACATCGCCCGCCTTGCGCAGCACCACGGTGTCGCCAATGAGCACACCCTTGGCCTTGACCACGTCCTGGTTGTGCAGCGTGGCAAACTCAACCACGGAACCCGCAACCTTGACGGGCTCCACAACCGCGTAGGGCGTTGCCCTTCCGGTGCGGCCCACACCGATGCGGATATCAACCAGCTTGGTGTTCACCCGCTCGGGCGGGTACTTGTACGCAATAGCCCAGCGCGGGGCGCGCGAGGTGGCGCCCATCTCTCGCTGTGTGGCTAGGTCATCAACCTTTACCACCACGCCATCAATCTCGTGCTCCAGAGCGTGGCGTTTGGCCTGAAACTCATCGATGTAGGCGAGCACATCGGCAACGCTGTTCACAACCCGGAAGTTTGGGCTGGTTGGCAAGCCCCAGCCTGCCAGTTGGCCGTAAAGCTCGCTCTGCTTCGAAACTGGCGCTTCGTCCCAGGCTCCAACGCCGTGAACCAGCATGCGCAGCGGGCGGGATGCCGTTACGGCCGGGTCTTTCTGGCGCAGCGAGCCGCTTGCGGAGTTTCGCGGGTTGGCGAAAGGCGCCTTGCCCTCCGCAATCAGGCCGGCGTTCAGGGCATCGAAGTCGGCAAGTCCATAAAAGATCTCGCCGCGAACCTCAACCACCGCGGGGTGACCTGTTCCCTCGAGGCGGTGGGGAATGCCCCTGATCGTCCTTACGTTGGCGGTAACGTCCTCGCCAACCACGCCGTCACCGCGGGTGGCAGCCGAGACCAGCACGCCGTTCTCGTAGCGCAGGTTGATTGCCAGGCCGTCAATCTTGAGTTCGCACAGGAACTGCTGCCCCTCGGCTCGCGCCGCCCACTCGGCGAATTCATCGTGGCTGAAGACGTTGTCCAGGCTCATCATGCGAGCCAGGTGGGTTACCGGTGCAAAGGTAGTTGTGGCCGAACCGCCCACGGTCTGGGTTGGGGAATCACCTGTGACAAACTCGGGATGCTGCGCCTCCAGTGCCTCCAACTGGTGCATCAGGGCGTCGTACTCGGCGTCCGATACCAATACGGTGTTTCCCTCGTAGTAGGCGCGGCGATGCGCGTTGATCTGGTCGATCAGGGATTCGATTTGGGTCTTGGCATCGAGGTTGGTCACGGCAATAGCCTACGCTTCGGCCGCGACAGCAACCGGGACGGCGCTCACGGTGTTATCAACCGTGAACTGGCCAAGCACGCGGGTACCAAGGTAGAGCACGGCGGTCTGGCCGGGAGCCAGGCCAAACACCGGCTCGATCAGGCGAATGCTCAGCGCACCGTCAACCACGGCGGCCTTGGCGGGCAACGCCTCGCCATGGGCGCGCACCTGCACCAGGCAGTCAAACCACTCGGTGGGCTGCTTTGGGGCGGCGCCGCACCACGTGTAGCGCTCTCCGGAAAACTCCGCGATGGCCAGGGCCTCGTGCGGACCAACAATGACCTTGTTCTCCTTGGGGCGCACCTCGAGCACGAAGCGCGGCTTGCCATCGGAGGCGGGACGACCGAGGCGTAGGCCACGACGCTGGCCAACGGTGAAGGCGTGTGCACCGCGGTGTTCCCCAACCACATTGCCCTCGCGGTCCTCGATGACTCCGGGAGCCACTCCAACCTTCTCCCCCAGCCAGTCTGCGGTGTCGCCCTCGGGAATGAAGCAGATGTCGTAGCTGTCGGGCTTGTTTGCAACGCTGAGTCCGCGAGCCTCGGCTTCTGCGCGAACGCTGGCCTTGTCGGCGGAAGCGCCGATTGGGAAGAGCACGCGGGCCAGCTCATCGCTGGTTAGCACGCCCAGAACATAGGACTGATCCTTGGCAAGCGCCGGCGAGCGGTGGAGTTCGAGTTGGCCGTCCGCGTTGGTGAGAACCTCTGCGTAGTGGCCGGTGCAGATGGCGTCAAAGCCAAGAGCCAGGGCCTTCTCCAGCAGCGCCGCAAACTTGATGCGCTCGTTGCAGCGCATGCAGGGGTTTGGGGTGCGCCCGGAGGCATATTCGGCGATGAAGTCGTCAACCACCTCGGCCTTGAAGCGGTCGGAGAAATCCCAGACGTAGAACGGAATTCCCAAGACACCGGCGGCTCGCTGGGCGTCCATGGAGTCCTCGATGGTGCAGCATCCGCGGGAGCCGGTGCGGAGGGTTCCGGAGTTTCTGCTGAGGGCCAGGTGCACGCCAACCACCTCGTGGCCAGCCTCAACCGCGCGCGCGGCGAC
>JBJTNC010000149.1:0-3242 GCA_046073865.1 Micrococcales bacterium
GTGAAATACTCGGTTGCCCAGGGCATCCGTGTGGTTTGCATTGTGCTGGCGGTTGCCGGTGCAGGCAATTGGCTAACCTACGTGGCGGGCTTCGGTGCCGCCATTCTCCCCTACGTTGCCGTTGTGGTGGCCAACGCCGCCGATGGCAGCAGCTCGAAGGCTGCCCCCAAAGCCGAGGCCCCAACCATCGCGATTGGTGCAGACGCGTTTAGAAACGCGAGCAGCGGCAACTAATGAAGTGTTCTCGCGCCGGATGCACGGCCAATGCCAGCGCGCTCATTATCTGGCGCAACCCCAAAATCCACACCGATGGCCGCACCAAGACCTGGTTGTCCTGCCCGGATCACATTGAGTTTTTCCGCGAGTACCTGGACACGCGCGGCTTCTTCCTGGAGGTTAGGCCGCTGTGAACGAGGTAACGCGCGAGTACCTGCGCACCGGCTTCAAGCGTTGGATTCGCTGGATTGCCCTGGCCGTTGTGTTTGCCATCGCCTGCGGTTTCTTGGCCAACTGGCAGTGGAACCGCCGCGTTCAGGTGCTGCAGGTGATCAGCCGCGTGAACCACAACTACAACCAGAAGAGCGTGCCGCTGCAGCAACTGCTTCCAAACCTCACGGGCTTCAACACCTCAGACCAGTATCGTCCCGTTCTGGTTTCGGGCCACTACCTCACCGATGGCCAACTGCTGCTGCGCAACCAGGTGAACGATGGCAACCCCGGATTCCACCAGCTGGTGCCGTTCGCCCTGGATAGCGGACGAGTGATCACGGTTGACCGCGGCTGGGTGTCAACCGGCCAGAAGCAAGACCTGCCCGATGTTGAGCCAACGGTTCAGGGTGGCCACATCCAGCTGATTGGCCGCCTCATGCCGGCCCAACCCAAGGACTCGCGCAAGGCGCCGCTCTGGCAGGCTATGAGCATCACTCCCCCGGTTTTGAACCAGCAGTGGAGCCTGCCTCGCAGCGTGCTATACGCAGACGCCTACCTGACGCTGGCGGTTGAGGCCCCGGCCCCGGCTGGCGGTTACCCGGTGCTGGCCACCCAGCCGGACATCACAGAGGGCAATCACCTCAGCTACGCGTTCCAGTGGGTGCTGTTTGCGGTTTTGGCGTTCCTGGCCATCGGTGCAAATATTCGCCAGGACATCATTGAGAAGCGCGTTGCCGAGGAGCCTGGATTCGTGGCGCCGGTGCGCAAGCGCAAGAAGGTTGGGCAGGCCGATATGGAGGCCGAGGACGCGCTGCTAGAGGGCGAATCCCGGCGCTAGAGCCCGCGCTATAAACCGTACCTAGCCTCGCGCTACTAACTGAGCGTAATCAGGTCTAGGTAGGTGTCGCCCCAGAGGTCTTCGTCGCCGTCTGGCAGGATGAGCACTCGCTCGGGGTTTAGGGCCTGAACGGCTCCAACGTCGTGAGACACCAAAACCACCGCACCCTGGAACTGATCCAGCGCGCGGAGAATCTCCATGCGGCTGGCGGGGTCCAGGTTGTTGGTTGGCTCGTCCAGCAGCAGCACGTTGGCGCTGGAAACCACCAGCGATGCCAGTGCCAAACGCGTGCGCTCACCGCCGGAAAGAACCCCGGCCGGCTTTTCAACGTCATCGCCGCTGAATAGGAACGAGCCGAGCACCTTGCGGGCATCGGTGTCGTTCAGGTGACTGGCGGCCGCCTGCATGTTCTGCAGCACGGTCTTGGAGAAGTCCAAGGTCTCGTGCTCCTGCGCAAAGTAGCCAATCTTCAGGCCGTGGCCAGGCTCAATCTTGCCGGTGTCCGGCTTCTCAAGGCCCGCCAACATGCGCAGCAGGGTGGTCTTACCGGCACCGTTCAAACCGATGACAACAACCTTAGAACCGCGGTCGATTGCCAGGTCAACGGCGGTGAAAATCTCCAGCGAGCCGTAAGACTTGCTGAGGTTTGAAGCCATCAGCGGGGTCTTGCCACAGGGTGCTGGGTCTGGGAACTTAATCTTGGCAACGCGGTCGGTCTCGCGCACATCTTCCAGGCCGGAGAGCAGCTTCTCGGCTCGGCGGGCCATCTGGTGCGCCGCGGCGGCCTTGGTTGCCTTGGCGCCAAACTTGGCGGCCTGCAGCTGCAGGGTGGCTGCCTTCTTCTCGGCGGTGGCGCGCTCGCGCTTGCGGCGCTCCTCGTCGGCCTCGCGCTGCTTCAGGTAGTTCTTCCAACCCATGTTGTAAACGTCGATTACCTGGCGGATTGCATCCAGATAGAACACCTTGTTCACGGTCTCTTCAACCAGCTCAATATCGTGAGAAATCACGATGAGCCCGCCCTGATAGTTCTTTAGGAACTCGCGCAGCCAAACAACGCTGTCTGCATCCAGGTGGTTGGTTGGTTCGTCGAGCAGCATGGTCTCGGCGCTGCTGAACAGGATTCGCGCCAGCTCAACGCGGCGGCGCTGGCCACCCGAAAGCGTGCTGAGCGGCTGCTCCAGAACGTGACCCTTGATGCCAAGGTTGCTTGCGATTGTTTCGGCCTCGGCCTCCGCCGCGTAGCCACCGGCTGCAAGGAACTGCGCCTCCGCGTTGGCGTACTTCTTCATGGCGGCCTCGTACACGGCCTCGTCAACGGAGCCCATATCCAGGCTGGCCTGTGCCATGCGGGCGGCGATATCGCCAAGGCCGCGGGCGTTCAGAATGCGGGTGCGAACAAGCTCGGTTGGGTCTCCGGAGCGTGGGTCCTGGGGCAGGTAGCCAATCTCGCCAGAGCGGTCAACAAAGCCAGAGGTTGGCGCGCCCTCCCCCGCCAGAATCTTGGTGAGCGTGGTCTTGCCGGCACCGTTTCGGCCAACCAGCCCAATCTTGTCGCCCTTTTCAACACGGAAATTTACGCCGCTCATCAGGGTGCGCGCACCGATGGTGATCTCCAGATCACGTGCACCAATCATCGGGGCTCCTGCTGTTTTGGAACGAATTATTGTTTGCCCCAGAACCGGGGTAAACCAAAGTCTCTAGTTTACAATCGAATAAACAAACCGCGGGTCCCAGAGTTGCGCCCCGAGACATTACCTAAGGAGAGAAAATGTCGATGACCCTGACCGTCAAGCCAACGCTCGTTGACCGCGTGGTTCCAAACTCGTTCGCTGCAGACATTGCCCTTGTTGTTGGTGGCGAAGCATTCACCGCTCTCATGGCACAGGTGAGCATCACCGTTCCCGGCCAGGTTGTTCCTTTCACCGGCCAGACCCTTGCGGTTCTCCTCACCGGTGCCGCCCTCGGTTCGGTCCGT
>JBJTNC010000150.1:0-6426 GCA_046073865.1 Micrococcales bacterium
CTGCTGGTCCGGCTGCTGCGATGGAATCACGAGGAGTACTCGCTGTTCTCGGTGACGTACTTGTGGGTTAGGTCGTTGGTGTAGATGGTTGCCGCGTGGCTGCCGGAGTTGAGGTTGATGCCAATCTCCACCTTGCGCGGAGTGAGGTCAACCAGGTCTCGCGACTGATCCGGCTGGCCCAGGCGGCTGACGCTAACTCCGTTGATGGTGACATCGATGTTGTAAGGGTCGAACTCTGCACCGGTTGTGCCAACCGCGGCCAGGATGCGACCCCAGTTTGGATCGTTTCCGTAGATGGCTGCCTTGAACAGGTTGTTGCGGGCAACCGAGCGGCCTACCTCAACAGCGTCGGCCTCGGAGGCCGCGCCGGTCACAGCGATGGCGATGTCGTGGCTGGAGCCCTCGGCGTCCGAGAGCAGCTGCAGCGCCAGGTCTGCGCACACCTCGGTGAGCAGGGTCTGGAACTCGGCAAGATCTGGTTCAACGCCGCTTGCGCCGGAGCCCATGAGGGCCACGGTGTCGTTGGTGCTCATGCAGCCATCGGAGTCAAGGCGGTCAAAGCTGACGCGCGTTGCGTTACGCAGCGTGGCGTCAAGCACGTGGCTTGGCAGCACGGCATCGGTGGTGATTACCACCAGCATGGTTGCTAGGCCCGGTGCGAGCATTCCCGCGCCCTTGGCCATTCCACCGATGACCCAGCCCGCGCTCGAGCTGCGGCTGGCGGTCTTGCTGACCGAGTCGGTGGTCATGATTGCCTCGGCGGCCTGGATGCCGTTGTCGGCGCTCAGAGCGGTGGCGGCGGCCTCAACGCCCGCGAGAAGTTTTGGTCGATCCAGCTGGTCGCCGATGAGCCCCGTGGAGCAGACGAGCACGTCCCCTGCGGAAACTCCGAGGAGCTCACCCACCTTCTCGGCGGTGGCGTGGGTGGTCTGGAATCCCTCGGGGCCGGTGTAGCAGTTGGCGCCACCGGAGTTGAGGATGATGGCCTCCACCGTGCCATCGGTGATGACCTGCTTGCTCCAGAGAACAGGGTTGGCCAGACAGCGGTTGGTGGTGAAAACGCAGGCGGCGGCCTTGAGCGGACCCTGGTTTACCACCAGCGCCACGTCCTTGTTTCCGCTCTTCTTGAGACCGGCGGCAACGCCCGCCGCCACAAAGCCCTTTGCCAGGGTTACCCTCATGGTGCTACTCCATTTACTGCGAGACCGGTTTGCTCTGGGATTCCCAGCGCGATGTTTAGAGACTGGATGGCGGCGCCCGCCGTGCCCTTGACCATGTTGTCGATGGCGGAGACAATCACGGCGCGGCCGGCGTGCTCGTCAACGGCAAGGCCAATCAGGCAGGTGTTGACGCCCAAGGTGCTCGATGTGCTCGGGAACTGGCCCTCGGGGAGAACCCGAACGAAGGCTTCGTCGCCGTATGCCTTCAGGTAGGACTCCCGGAGTTTCTCGGCGGTGGTTCCGGGAACAAGCTTGGCCGTGTTGATGGCCAGGATGCCGCGGCTCATGGGAACCAGGGCCGGGGTGAAGTTAATGTTTACCGCGCGCCCCGATGCGTGGCGCAGGTTCTGCTCAATCTCGGGGGTGTGCCGGTGCACGCCGCCAACGCCGTAGGCGGAGGCCGAGCCCATGATCTCGGAGGCCAGCAAGTGGTTTTTGAGAGTGCGGCCGGCACCCGATGTTCCCACCGAGAGCGCGGACACGATGTCGGTTGGCTCCAGCAGGACATCGCTGAGGCCAGGGGCCAGAGCGAGCGTGATTGCGGTTGCGTTGCAGCCGGGAACCGCGATGCGCTTTGCGCCAACGAGGTTGTGGCGCTGCTTGTGTTTGCCCGCCTCAACGAGGAGTTCGGGCATGCCGTAGGTCCAGTGGCCGGCGTAGGTTCCGCCGTAGAACTTCACCCAGTCGGACTCGCTCTCCAGTCGGAAGTCCGCGCCGCAGTCCAGCACCAGGGTCTCGGGCGAAATCCAGGCAGCAACCTCGGCGCTCTTGGTGTGCGGCATGGCCAGGAAGACAATGTCGTGTCCGGCCAAGGTTGCCGCATCGGTGGGAGCAAACACCATGTCCGCATACTGAACCAGGTGCGGGTGCAGGCTCGAAACCTTCTCGCCAACGTTGCTGTTGGCGGTTACAGTGCGCACCTCAAGCTGTGGATGCTGCGAGATCATGCGAAGCAGTTCGCCACCAACGTAGCCACTGGCACCGGCGATTGCTACCGAGTAAACCATTTAGGGTTCCTGTTCTGCCCTTGCCGGGCGGTTGGCGGACAATTCTTGCGATGACTAACCGCGGATGGTTGCTCCAAAACGCTCGTTGGCAACCTGCACTCCGGCCTCCTTGGCATCCGAGGCCTCGGCCTGAGTGAGGGTGCGGTCGGTGGCGCGGAAACGCATTGCAAACGTGAGCGACTTCTTGCCCTCATCGATGCCGCTTCCGCGGTAGTCGTCGGTGAGCTGGATGTGCTCGAGGAGCTCACCCGCGCCATCGATGATTGCCTGACGAACCGTCTCGGCCGGTACCTCTGCGGCGACCAGGAGAGATACATCCTGGGTGGCGGCTGGCTGAATGTGCACGGCTGCGGCCTGGACGGTCTCGGGCGCCAGCGCACCGAGCTGATCTAGGTTGATCTCGAGGACGCCCACACGCCTTGGCAGATGGTTCTCCGCGGTGAGGGTCGGGTCTAGTTCGCCCGCATAGCCCACAACCTGGTTGCCGTTATCGGTTGCCACAAACAGCTCCGCGGTGCGGCCAGGGTGGAAGCCCTTCGGCGACGACTGCATCACCTGAATCTCAACACCGAGCGCACTACCGATGGTGCGGGCGGCCTGAATGGCGTCCTGGTAACCGGCGGCCTCGGTCTTGCTGCCAACCTGCTGGCGATTGCGGTCTCCAAGGAACAGAGCCGCGATGTGGCGAGGCTGGTTTGGAATGGTGGCCTCGAGCTTGGCGATTGCCTCGGCGCTAGGGCGCTCGTTGCCAACCGGAAGTTCGTCGGTAACCCCAACCTGCTTGGCCGGGTGGAACACCAGGCCCTGCTCAAAGATGCTGAGGTTGGTGAGGCCGCGCGAGTAGTTGCGGGCGGCGGCCTCGATGAGCGCAGGCAGCAGCGAGACGCGCATGTTTGATGCCTGACCCTGAAGCGGGTTTGCCAGCTTGACCGCGTGAGCCGAGCCGCGGCCAGCCACCGAGACCCAGTCCAGCTGGGCATCGGTCACGAACGGGTAGTTCAGAACCTCAACGGAACCTGCGGCGGCCAGGGCGTTGGCAACGCGACGGCGCTGCTGCTGGGCGCGAGTGAGCCCGCGGCCCGGAGGGGCCACCGGCAGGCGAACCGGGATGCGGTCGTAGCCGGTGATTCGGGCTATTTCCTCGACCAGGTCGGTCTTGTGGGTGAGGTCGGGGCGCCAGGTTGGCGGAATGACCTCGAAGCCCTCGCTCACGTGGGCAACAACGCAGCCAATCTCGTGCAGCACCTCGGAAATCTCGGCGGCGGTGTAGTCAACACCAACCATCTGCGATGCGAAGCCCTCGGGCAGCCAGATCTTTGGCTGCTCGGCGTAACCGCGGTAGTCGGCGCCAAACCACTGCGCCTCGCCGCGACCGTGTACCTCGAGCAGCTGCACCACGCGGGCCGCTGCAAACTTGGCCATGCTGTGGTCAACGCCGCGCTCAAAACGCTTGCTGGCCTCCGAAGGCAGCTTGTGACGGCGCGCGCTGCGGGCGATAGAGATTGGGTCGAAGTTTGCGGCCTCGATCAACACGTTCACGGTGGTGTCGGAAACCTCGGTGGATTCGCCACCCATCACACCGGCCAGACCGATTGCACCTGACTCATCTGCGATGACGAGGTCTTCTGGGTGCAGGGTGCGAACCTGGCCATCGAGGGTCTTTAGGGTCTCGCCCTTCTTGGCGCGACGAACCTCGATGCCTCCAGTGAGCTTGTCGTAGTCATAGGCGTGAGTTGGCTGGCCAAGTTCGAGCATCACGTAGTTGGTGACGTCAACGATGAGCGAGATGGAACGCATGCCCGCAAGCTTGAGGCGGGAAACCATCCAGGGTGGGGTTGGGCGCGACGCGTCCACTCCGGTCACCTGGCGCAGAACGAAGCGGGTGCAGCCGGCGCGGCCGCGGATTGGGGCCTGGTCGTTGATGCTCAGGTTGTAACCCGAGGTGGACTGAGGCTCGGCGTTTCCGGCTGGGTCGCGGAAGGCGGCTCCGGTTGCGTGCGAGTACTCGCGGGCTACACCGCGAATGCTCAGGCAGTAGCCGCGGTCCGGGGTGACGTTGATTTCTGCGGCCGAATCGTCCAGGCACAGCAGCTCGCGGGCATCGGTGCCAACCTTTGGGTCTAGGCCCATCTGCTGCAGGCGGATGATGCCGCCGTGGTCATCGTTGAGGCCAAGCTCGCGGCCGGATGCAAGCATGCCGTCCGAGATGTGACCGTAGGTCTTGCGGGCGGCGATGGCGAACGGGCCGGGCAGAACCGAGCCCGGTAGGCACACGACAACCTTGTCGCCAACCTCGAAGTTGGATGCGCCGCAAACGATGCCGCGGACGGACTCGCCGCCGTCGGCAGCCTGCTCGCCCATCGGTGCAACCCGCACCTGGCACCAGCGG
The DNA here is from genome assembly GCA_046073865.1 of Micrococcales bacterium. GTDB lineage: Bacteria > Actinomycetota > Actinomycetes > Actinomycetales > Microbacteriaceae > Rhodoluna. Next base: position 4,617 of record JBJTNC010000150.1, read on the forward strand.
ATGGTCTTGCCGTTTGACTGCTCCTCCGGGGTGAACTCCAGGACCTCGCCAACCACAACGGGACCGGTCACATCGAAGCCGTGCGAACCCTCTTCTTCCAGGCCAACCTTGACCAGTTCCGCCATGACGGAATCCGGGGTGGCGTTGCCGGGCAGGTCAACGTACTCTGCCAGCCAATTCAACGGGACGCGCATTACAGCACCAATCCAAACTGCTCACTGAAGCGCACATCCGCCTCAACCATGTCGTGCATGTCCTTGACGTCGTTGCGGAACATCAGGGTGCGTTCAATTCCCATGCCGAACGCGAAACCGGCATAAACCTCAGGGTCGATACCCGCGGCCAACAAAACGTTTGGGTTCACCATGCCGCAGCCGCCCCACTCAACCCAGCGAGCGCCGCCCTTGGCGCCCGGGTGCCAGACGTCCAACTCCGCCGATGGCTCGGTGAACGGGAAGAACGAGGGGCGCAGACGGATGCGGGCGTCGGGGCCAAACATGCTGCGAGCGAAGTGCTCCAGTGTGCCGCGCAGGTCCGCCATGGTCAGGTTCTTGTCAACCGCAAGACCCTCAACCTGGTGGAAGACCGGGGTGTGGGTGGCGTCAAGTTCATCGGTGCGGAAGACGCGGCCGGGGCACAGAACGTAGATGGGAACCTCGCGGTCCAGCATGGAGCGCACCTGAACCGGTGAGGTGTGAGTGCGAAGCACCAGGTGGCTCTCAACCGGCTCAACGAAGAAGGTGTCCTGCATGGCGCGGGCCGGGTGGTCGGCGTCGAAGTTGAGGGCGTCGAAGTTGAACCACTCGTTCTCGAGCTCAGGCCCCTCGGCGATCTCCCAGCCCATGCCAACAAAGATGTCCGAGATCTGCTCCTGGAGCAGCGAAAGCGGGTGACGGGCACCGATGGCCTGAATCAGCGGCGCGGCGGTGACGTCCACGGCCTCCGCGGCTAGCTTGGCGTGCTCCTCGGCTGCAAAGAGCTGGGTCTCGCGGGCGCTGTAAGCCGCGTTAATCTGACCGCGAGCCTGACCGACGAGCTTGCCGGCCTCGGCCTTAAACTCCGGTGCGATCTTTCCAAGCTGCGAATTCAGAGCGCTGATGGCCGAGCCATCGCCCATCACGGAGCCGCGGACGGCCTTGAGCGCGGCCAGGTCGCCGGCTGCAGCAATGGCGCCGAGCGCCTGCTCGACAACGGCGTCCACCTGGGATGCGGAGATTGGATTTTCGCTAGTCATAAGGGTTCTAGTCTACCTTTTGGCGGGTTTTAGCCCCGTCGCGTTGGGGTTCGTGGCTGCGGTTTGGGCTTGGCCTGGCAGGCGGGTACTAAAAACCGGCTCGCTGCGCGAACGCCGTTTGGTACAGGCACACGCTCGCCGCGGTTGCCAGGTTCAGACTCTCTGCCGGGCCATAGAGCGGAAGACCCACAACTCGGTCAGCCGCGGCTAGGGTCTCGGGCTCGAAGCCCCAGGCCTCGTTGCCAAAAACCCAAGCGGTTGGCGCCGCCAGGGTCTGGTTACCCAGCTCGGTGATGAGGTCTCCCCCGCCATCGGCTGCAAAAACCTGCAGGCCGGCGGCCTTCAGCCCCGCGATGGCCTCGTGCACGGTTACCCCTGTGACTATTGGCAGGTGGAAGATTGAGCCCGTTGTGGACCGAACCACCTTCGGGTTGTAGATATCGACCGAGTTATCGGTGAAGATCACTGCGTCGGCGCCGGCGGCGTCGGCCGCGCGAAGCACGGTTCCCGCGTTGCCAGGGTCGCGAACCTGGGACAGCACGGCAACCAGCTTCGGGCGGGTCTTGAGCACTGCAT
>JBJTNC010000151.1:0-4910 GCA_046073865.1 Micrococcales bacterium
TGCCACCGTTTCCGCCGTCTGGGCCACCGAGTGGCTTGAACTTCTCACGGTGAATGGAGACACAACCGTCTCCTCCATTACCGGCACGAACGTGCAGGGTTACCGGATCCACGAAGCTGACCATCGGGGGTCCTTTCTGCCGTTCCCTTTCAGGAAAATCTGCCGATATTGAACGTAGGCGAGCACTCGGCTCGCCTACGACTCAAAAGTTTTTTGTTTGCGCTTAGGCAACAACCACGTTTACAACGCGACGGCCACCCTTGACGCCAAACTCTACAGCGCCTGCTGCGAGGGCGAACAAGGTGTCGTCCTTGCCGCGGCCAACGTTAGCGCCCGGGTGGAAGTGGGTTCCACGCTGACGAACCAGGATCTCTCCTGCGTTTACTTCCTGACCTGCATAGCGCTTGACACCGAGACGCTGAGCGTTCGAGTCGCGACCGTTGCGAGTGGAGCTAACACCCTTTTTAGATGCCATTTTTGCTCAGTCCTTTACTTACTTGATCTCGGTGACCTGGACGCGGGTCAGCTCGTGGCGGTAACCCATGCGCTTCTTGTATCCGGTCTTGTTCTTGTACTTCTGGATGATGATCTTTGGGCCACGGAGGTCGTTCAGGACCTCGGCGGTTACCTTGACCTTGGCGAGAGCCTTGGCGTCGGTTGTGACCTTGTCGCCGTCAACAAGAAGCAGAGCTGGAAGCTCAATCTTGCCGTTGGCGTCGCCCTTTACACGGTCGAGAGTCACGATGGTGCCTACCGACACCTTCTCCTGGCGGCCGCCTGCGCGGACTACTGCGTAAACCACAGATCTACCCTTTGTTCAAAAGACTTATCAAATTGCATGCGCGAGAAACTCAGCGGGCAACAAAAGACTAGTTTACAGTTCATTTGCCACTCGGTCAAACTCTTTCGCCCGAGTGTCGCTGGATTTCTCTTGGGCTACTCCCCGGCTGCTGCCGGAGCGGAACCCGCTGAGGTTGCCCGACGAGGCTTACGACGTCCCTGACCCGGAGCCTTTGGCTCTGGGAGGGCGTCGAGAACCGACTCGAGCAGTTTGTCGGCTTCGGCTGGAGCCGAATCCTTGACATCGTTGGAGACAGAGGGCAGGACGATTGGCGAAGGCTCGCCCGCCGCCTCGTGCGCGGCCACGGTTGAGGCAGCAATTTTGCCGATCACGCTGCTTAGCGCGTTGGCGCTCTCTGCGGTCACCACCTTTGCAACCTCGATGTGGTCCTTCGGCTTGCTGTCCTTTGCGTCGCCCTTGCCTCGCTTGCGCTGGTTTCCCTGCTTCGGGGCCGGGGCATCGTCGAGGCCATTGTGCTTGTGGTGGCGCATAACTGGCTCGTGGTGCACGATCACACCACGGCCAGCGCAGGCCTCACATGGCTCACTAAATGCCTCAAGTAGGCCGAGCCCAAGCTTCTTGCGGGTCATCTGGACCAGTCCCAGCGAGGTAACCTCGGCAACCTGGTGCTTGGTGCGGTCGCGGCTCAGGCACTCGATTAGGCGGCGAAGCACCAAATCGCGGTTGCTCTCTAGAACCATGTCGATGAAGTCCACAACGATGATTCCACCGATGTCGCGCAGGCGAAGCTGGCGAACGATTTCTTCGGCGGCTTCAAGGTTGTTTTTGGTCACGGTCTCTTCGAGGTTTCCACCCGAACCAACAAACTTTCCGGTGTTTACGTCAACCACGGTCATGGCCTCGGTGCGGTCGATAACCAGCGATCCACCGGATGGCAGGAATACCTTGCGCTCAAGGGCATTTGAAATCTGCTCCCCAACCCTGAACTCGTCGAAGATGTCCTTGCCGCCCTGGTAGTTCTCTACGCGCTCCAGCAGGTCTGGCGCCACCTGGCTGAGGTAGTTCTCGATTGTGGTTCGGGCGTCGTCTCCGGAAATAACCATCTTCTGGAAGTCTTCGTTGAAGACGTCGCGAACAATCTTGATCAGCAGATCTGGCTCCGAGTGCAGCAGCACGGGTGCCTGGGAGGACTCCGACTTCTTGGAGATTGCCTCCCACTGGGCCTGCAGTCGCTGCACGTCCAGGGTCAGCTGTTCCTCGGTTGCGCCTTCGGCTGCGGTGCGAACAATAACGCCGGCGTCCTCTGGGAGAACCTCCTTGAGAATCTTCTTGAGACGCGCGCGTTCGCTGTCCGGAAGCTTGCGGCTGATGCCGTTCATGGAGCCGTTTGGAACGTAGACCAGGTAGCGGCCGGGCAGCGAAACCTGCGATGTGAGGCGCGCACCCTTCTGACCAACCGGGTCCTTTGTCACCTGAACCAGAACCGTGTCGCCGCTCTTAAGCGCCAGTTCGATTCGGTGCGGCTGGTTGCCGGTCTCAGCCAACTCCCAGTCGACCTCACCCGAGTAAAGCACCGCGTTGCGGCCGCGTCCGATGTCGACGAACGCCGCTTCCATCGATGGGAGAACGTTCTGAACCTTACCCAGGTAAACGTTTCCGATAAGCGATGCGTCCTGAGCCTTCGCTACATAGTGCTCAACCAGGATTCCGTCTTCGAGAACGCCAATCTGAATCTTGCCGTCCTTGGAGCGAACCACCATTGTGCGGTCTACGGCCTCGCGACGTGCCAAGAACTCGCTCTCGGTGATTACCGAGCGACGACGTCCGGCGTCGCGACCATCGCGGCGACGCTGCTTCTTGGCCTCTAGACGGGTGCTGCCGTTTACGCGCTGTGGCTCGTTGCTAGGCTCTTTTGGCTCGCGAGGCGTACGAACCTTGACCACGGTGTTGGAGCCTGCTTCGGCAGGGGTGTCCTCTCCCGCGCGGCGACGAGAACGACGACGCAGGTGCGACTCCTCCTCGGATTCACTGGCCTTGGCCTCGTTCTTTTCGCGTACCGGCGCACCAGACTTCTTGTCGATGACCGGGGTTGGGAGGTCTGGAGCCTTGAAGATCAGCCCGAAGGTTCCGAGAGGCGGAAGCGCAGGAGCGTCGACTTCGTTCTGTGATGCTGACTCCGGCTTGTTCTGAGACTGAGCCTCCGAGCCTGAGATCTTTGCGGCCGCGGCTGGCTTTGAAGCGGGCTTGCGATTGCGCGCAGGCGCCTTCTTCTTGGGTGTCTCACCGGTTGGGGCATCGGCCCCAGCCTCAACTGCAACCTCAACTGGGTTGGATGCAGCGGTTGTGGATTCGGCTTCGACCGCTGCCTGAGGCTTCCTGGCCCTTGAGCGAGCAGGTTTCTTCTCAGCGGTTGTTGTTTCTAGTTCGTTCTGGTCCACCACGTGGATACTCCAAGCCGCCTCGGCTGGGCCACACTCACCAGCCGAAGCTAATAAGTAATCTTTGTCATCAGCCTCAGCCGATAACGAAACCTAAATCTGAGTTATCTCTCAAATGCGGCCCGGGCTGCCTCTTGGGTCTTACGCTGTCGGATCTCGCAGGATTCTCAGGAAATCTCCGCAACGAATGTGTGGTGTTCGTCACTTCTTATAAGTATGACACCAACCGACGGCGATGTCAGCAAACCTGACCAAATCGGCGTGGGATACTGAAAAGGTGAGCAACCAGAGCAACAGCGTTTCGGCTGAAGAGCCAGTCTTCGCACCAACCAAAAAACTAGCCATCATCTGGATCATCTTCGGCCTAATCGGCTTCATCGCCGCCATGGCGCTGGTGATCGAAAAAATCCACGTCCTAGAGCAGCCCGCGGCCACTCTCTCCTGTGACTTCAACGTCTTCGTGTCCTGCAAGTCGGTCATGGCCAGCTGGCAGAGCCACATCTTCGGATTCCCCAACCCGCTCATCGGTGTTGCGGGTTTCACGATTCCCATTGCCATTGGATTCGCCACCCTTGCCGGTGCCAAGTTGCAGCGCTGGTTCTACCAGGCAATGACCGCGGGATTCTTCATGGCATTCTTCTTCGTGCTGTGGCTTTCCACTCAGAGCATATACGTGATCAACGTGCTCTGCCCCTACTGCATGCTCGCCTGGTTTGGAACCATTCCGTTGTTCTGGCACACCCTGATTTGGGCAATGCACGAGGACATTATCGAGATGCCCATTTCGATGACCAACCTGATCGACTCCGCAGCCAAGCGCCCATGGCTTTTCAGCCTCGTCACCGAGTTGATTCTGCTCTCGCTAATCGTCATCCAGTTCTGGTCCTGGTGGCCTTCAACCATCAAGCAGATCTTTGGCTAAACCAAACTAAACGCAAAAACGGCGCCTCCCGAGAGGCGCCGTTTTTCTCTGCTCTTCTAGAACCAGAGCGCAAGCTCGCGCGCAGCGCTCTCCTCGGAATCGCTTCCGTGAACCAGGTTCTGCTGGACCTTTAGACCCCAGTCACGCCCGAGGTCGCCGCGGATGGTTCCAGGCAGCGCCACCGTTGGGTCGGTTGCCCCCGCAAGCGAGCGGAATCCCTCGATGACTCGGTGACCCTCGAGGCGAATGGCCACCACGTCACCGGAGGCCATGAACTCAACCAGTGGCTCGTAGAACGGCTTTCCCTCGTGCTCTGCGTAGTGCTGGGCAAGCAGTTCGCGACTTGGAGTGAACTTGCGAAGGTCCACAACAACGTAGCCCTTCTGCTCGAGCCTCGAAATTACCTCGCCGATGAGGTTTCGCTTTACCGCGTCTGGCTTGAGCAGAACGAGGGTTTGCTGAATCTGTGACATTGTTGGTTCCTTCTTGCCTAGTTGGCGTCTTGCGAGATCTCGTCCACTACCGCGGACACGTTCTCCTGAAGCTTGAGGTAATTGGTTCTTGCCCTGTCGATTGTGCTTCCGGCAATCATGGCCCAGGCCCAGAGGCAAATCAGGATTCCACCAACAAACCACATGAGCGGAACCCAGATTCCCGTGAGCAGCACCAGAACCTGGAGAATCCAGCCCCACAGGTATGACCCGGGCTTGCCCAGAACAGCGGGGGTGGCGATGAGAGCCAGCGAGAG
>JBJTNC010000152.1:0-5912 GCA_046073865.1 Micrococcales bacterium
GATGCGGCCATCCCAGCCGATGATTGCGCGGTTTGGTAGGTCCAGTTCGCGCCACCAAATGACGTCTGTGACGTCACCGAATGTACAGATCATAGCGATTCCCGAGCCCTTGTCGATTTGGGCGAGGTGATGCGAAACCACCGGAACCTCTACGTCAAAAAGCGGGGTCCGCACGGTCTTACCAAACAGGTGCTGGTAGCGGGCGTCATCCGGGTGTGCAACGAGTGCCACACAGGCCGGTAGTAGCTCCGGGCGTGTGGTCTCGATGTAAACCACGCCTCCGTCAACCAGGGCTGGGTCGGCCTTGAAGCCAACGCGGTGGTAGGCGCCGGGCATTTCGCGGTCTTCGAGCTCGGCCTGGGCAACGGCGGTGCGGAAGGTCACGTCCCACAGGGTGGGGGCCATCGACTGGTAAGCCTCGCCGCGGCGAAGGTTTTCTAGGAATGCCTTCTGCGATACCGCCTGTGCTGCGGGGGAGATGGTCTGGTAGGTCTGGGCCCAATCAACCGAGATTCCCAGTTGACGCCACAGTGCCTCGAACTGCTTCTCGTCCTCAGCGGTCAGCTTCTCGCAGAGTTCGATGAAGTTGCGGCGACCGATTGGTACCTGGTCGGCTGCCTTCGATGACTTGCCATCGCCGCCCTCGTAGGGTGGCACGAAGCCTTCGATGTAGGGGAGTGTTGGGTCGCATCGGACACCGAAGTAGTTCTGCACACGGCGCTCGGTTGGCAGACCGTTGTCATCCCAGCCCATCGGGTAGTAAACCTCAAAGCCCGACATGCGCTTGTAGCGGGCAACCACATCGGTGTGGGTGTAAGAGAAGACGTGGCCAACGTGTAGCGAACCCGAAACGGTTGGGGGAGGTGTGTCGATGGAGTAGACGCACTCCTTGGAAACCGTGCGGTCAAAGGCGAAGGTTCCGGCCTGCTGCCAGACGCTGCCCCACTTCTGCTCGAGGCCCTCCACGCCCACTTTTTCGGGGGTGGTGGCTGGTGCGAGATAGTTGTTGGCTGAGCTGTTTTGGGCAGTAGTCACGCTGGGAGTCTCCAAGGATGGGGGTTTGTTTAAGATTAACATTGAATAAAGGGATTTCCCCGTCCTGACAGCCCTAGAAAGCAAAGCATGTATCCAAAGAACTCATCTTCCAATGCGCGCGCCGGAAGCAACGCTCAGGGCGTTGTGCCAAGCCCGGCCTTCCCAGCGGTTGAGCAGGAGATTCTGGAGTTCTGGGCCAAGGACAACACCTTCCAGGCCAGTATCGATCAGCGCAAGGATCAGGACGCGCCTGAGTTTGTCTTCTACGATGGCCCACCCTTCGCAAATGGCCTGCCACACTACGGCCACCTGCTGACCGGCTACGCCAAGGACACTTTCCCAAGATTCAAGACGATGCAGGGCTACCGCGTCGAGCGTCGCTTCGGTTGGGATACCCACGGACTGCCGGCGGAGGTTGAGGCCGAGCGCCAGCTTGGAATCAGCGGCCGCCCCGAAATCGAGAAGTTCGGAGTCGATAAGTTCAACGAGTACTGCCGCACATCGGTGCTGAAGTACACCAAGGACTGGGAGCGCTACGTTACCCGACAGGCTCGCTGGGTTGACTTTGAGAATGACTACAAGACCCTGGACACCCCGTTTACGGAGAGCGTTCTCTGGGCCTTCCAGCAGCTTTACAACAAGGGCCTCATCTACGAGGGTTTCAAGGTTCTGGCCTACTGCTGGCGTTGCGAGACCCCACTTTCCAATCACGAACTCCGCATGGATGACGAGGTTTACAAGAACCGCCAGGACCAGACCCTCACCGTGACCTTCCCGGCGCTAGCCGGTCAGGCCGGTTTCGAAGAGCTTGCCGGCGTTCGCCTGCTTGCCTGGACCACCACCCCGTGGACCCTGCCAACCAACGAGGCTCTCGCCGTTGGCCCCGAGATCAGCTACGCGGTTGTGCCCGCGGGTCCGCTTGGCGCGGGCGATGGCGCGGCGGCTGGCGAGGCCTCCTATCTGCTCGCCAAGAATCTGGTTGGCTCGTACGCAAAGGACCTCGGATACGAGTCGGCTGAGGCAGCGCTCGAGGCAGTCTCGGCAACCTATCCGGGAACCGCGCTCAACGGCCTGCGCTACGAGCGCCTGTTCGACTACTACGCAGATGTCGAGCGTTTCGGAACTGAGCACGCCTGGCAGGTCTTGGTTGACGACTACGTTGGCGAGGCCGACGGAACCGGAATTGTCCACCAGGCCCCCGCCTACGGCGAGGACGACCAGCGAGTCTGTCTGGCTGCCGGAATTCCAACCATCGTCAGCATCGATGACCGCGCCTGCTACAACACCCTGGTCACCGACTTCGCCGGGCAGCACGTCTTCGATGCCAACAAGCCAATCTCGCAGGCGCTCAAGGCCAACGGTCGCGTGCTGCGCCAGGCCAGCTACGAGCACAGCTACCCTCACTGCTACCGCTGCAAGAACCCGCTCATCTACAAGGCCGTTTCCAGCTGGTTCGTTGAGACCACCAAGCTCAAAGACCGCATGCTGGAGCTAAACCAGCAGATCAACTGGACCCCGGAGCACACCAAGGACGGCCAGTTTGGAAAGTGGCTGGAGAACGTGCGCGACTGGGCAATCAGCCGCAACCGTTTCTGGGGCGCCCCGATTCCGGTCTGGAAGAGCGATGACCCCAACTACCCGCGCATCGATGTCTACGGCTCGGTTGCCGAGCTGGAGCGCGACTTCGGCGTGCGTCTCGAGGACTTCCACCGTCCTGGAATCGACAACCTGACCCGCCCTAACCCCGATGACCCGACCGGCAAGTCCACAATGCGCCGCGTTCCCGAGGTTCTCGACTGCTGGTTTGAATCCGGTTCGATGCCCTACGCCCAGGTGCACTACCCGTTCGAGAACCAGGACTGGTTCGAGAGCCACTTCCCGGGCGACTTCATCGTGGAGTACATCGGTCAGACCCGCGGCTGGTTCTACACGCTGCACGTGCTCTCGGTTGCGCTGTTCGACCGCCCGGCCTTCAAGAACGTGGTCTCGCACGGCATCATCCTGGGCAACGACGGGCAGAAGATGTCCAAGAGCCTCAGAAACTACCCTGACGTGAACGAGGTCATGGACCGTGACGGTGCCGATGCGATGCGCTGGTTCCTCATGTCCAGCCCCATCCTGCGCGGCGGAAACCTCTCGGTGACCGAGCAGGGCATCCGCGAGGGTGTTCGTCAGGTGCTGCTGCCGCTGTGGAACACCTACTACTTCTTCACGCTCTACGCCAACGCATGCGGCTACGAGGCCAAGCGCTCGGTATCAAGCACCGACGTGCTTGACCGCTACCTGCTTGCCAAGACCGGAAAACTCGTCACCGATGTTGCCGCCGCTCTCGAGCGTTTCGACTCATTCCAGGCCGCAGGTCTGCTGCGCGACTTCGCCGATGTTCTCACCAACTGGTACGTTCGTCGCAGCCGCGACCGCTTCTGGGAGGAGAGCGCCGAGGCTTTTGACACTCTCTACACCGTCCTCGAGACGGTGACCCGGGTGGCTGCTCCTCTGCTTCCACTGGTTGCCGAGGAGATCTGGAAGGGTCTGACCGGTGGCCGCTCGGTTCACCTGGAGACTTGGCCAGACGCCAACGAGTTCCCGGCTGACGACTCTCTGGTTGCCGCAATGGACCAGGTGCGCAGCGTTGCATCGGTTGCTAACGCGCTCCGCAAGGCCGCGCACCTGCGAGTTCGTTTGCCGCTTGCGAAGCTCTCCGTTGTCGCTGCAAACTCCTCCGCACTTTCGCCGTTCGCCGCCATCATCGCCGACGAACTGAACGTGAAGGAGGTAGAGCTGGTTGACCTAGCCGAGGACTCCGGCGCCAAGTTTGGCGTTGAGAAGCGCCTAACCGTGAACGCTCGCGCCGCTGGCCCGCGCCTTGGAAAGGGCGTTCAGGCAGTTATTGTTGCGGCCAAGGATGGATTCTGGACAGAGGTAGACGGAGTTGTGACCGTTAACGGCACCGCACTAGAGCCGGGCGAGTACAGCCTCGAACTGGTTGCGGCAAGCTCCGGTGACAGCTCAAACCACGTCGGCATCCTGCCGGGCGGCGGCTTCGTGCTGCTCGACGGCAACGTAACAGAGGATCTGGCAGCGGAAGGACTCGCCCGAGACCTGATCCGCGCGGTTCAGTCCGCGCGTAAGGACGCCAACTTCGACGTCTCAGATCGAATTCGCCTGGAGGTAACCGCAGGTGAATCCGTTCTGGTTGCGGCCAACCAGTTTGCCGAGCTCATCAAGGCTGAAACACTCTCGCTCGAGTTCATCGCCGAGGTTGGTGAGGTTGCTCAGGTAACCGCCACCGTTGGTGACGACCAGCCGGTATTTGTAAAGGTAACCAAGCTTGACGCGTAACACCGAGGCATTCTGGGCGGAACAGGCCGCCGTCGTTGAGGCAGAGCTGCTGGAGCGAGTGCCAGAAAACGACATTCGGCCTCGCCTAGAGCCAACCCGTCGCGCAGTAGAGCTGCTGGGTGATCCCCAGAAGTCTTACCGCATCATTCACGTGACTGGAACCAACGGCAAGACATCCACAACGCGCTTCATTGAACGCATCTTGCGCGAGACAGGCCTTCGCACCGGCCGTTTCACCAGTCCCCACCTCGTGAAGCTATCCGAGCGGATCGCAATTGACGGCGAGCCGGTCGCCGACCAGGTGCTGGTAGAACTCTGGCAGGACACCAAGCCGATTCTCGAGTTGGTGGACGCAGAACTCGCCGCCAAGGGCGAATCTAGGCTCACCTTCTTCGAGGCTCTGGCGGCGCTGGCCTTCGCTATCTTCGCCGATGCCCCCGTCGACGTACTCGTCCTAGAGGTTGGAATGGGTGGCGCCTGGGACTCAACCAACGTGGCCGATGGCGATGTTGCGGTTTTCACCCCAGTCGGCCTCGACCATGTTGAGCGCCTCGGTAACACAATCGCGGAGATTGCGGAGACCAAGTCTGGAATCATCAAACCGGGCGCCATGGTCGTGTCTGCCCTCCAGCACAGCGAGGCTCTCGATGTTCTCTCCACTGTGGCCGAGGAGAGGGCAGAGTCGTTCCTGGAGTTGGGCAGCGACTTTGATGTGCTTTCGCTTGAGGCTGAGGGATTCGGTCAGCGGTTCTCGGTGAAGGGGCTGGCGGGGGAGTACAAGGATCTTTTCCTTCCGCTTCTCGGCGGTTATCAGGTGGAAAACGCCGCGGTTGTCATCGCTGCTGTTGAGGCTTTCCTTGGCGGCGGCAAGCACCGAATCGCCGACGACGTGCTGCGTCCAGCGCTGGCGGATGCCAGCTCTCCGGGGCGCCTGCAGGCCGTAAGCCGTAAGCCTCTGGTGCTCCTAGACGCCGCGCATAACCCTCACGGGGCAGCCGTACTGGCGGCCACCCTGGCCACCACGTTCAGCGCAAACCGCTGGGTGGGTGTTCTGGGAATCCTTGGCGAGAAGGACGCGGCCGGTGTTCTGCGAGCTCTTGAGCCTGTTCTGGAAGAAGTGGTCATCACCCGTTCCACTTCGCCGCGCGCACTAGACGTTGAAGAACTAGCCGACCTGGCTCGCGAGATCTTCGGGGAGCACAGGGTGCGAACCGCACACCACGTTTCAACCGCAATAAACGACGCTCACGATATGCTCGCCGATGGTATCGGTGACGCCATCATTGTTACCGGCTCCGTCACACTTGTTGGTGAGGTTCTGCGACTGCAGCAAACCGAGGACCGCATCATCGGTGGCAGCGACGAAGCCGAAGACTTGGACGATGACTGGAACGAAGGTTCCGAGAGCTCAGAAATGGATTATGAAGATGAGTAAAGCTAAGACAGCCCGGGTGCGCACCATTTCAACTCAGCGAACCCTCGGCAGCATGCTGATGGCATTCGAGTCGTTCGTGCTCTTTTTCGCAACTCTCGTG
>JBJTNC010000153.1:0-3636 GCA_046073865.1 Micrococcales bacterium
CCTCACCAACTAGCTGATAGGCCGCGAGCTCATCCTTCACCGAAATTCTTTCCACTCCCAGGGATGCCCCCAGGAGTCATATCCGGTATTAGCTACAGTTTCCCGCAGTTATCCCAGAGTGAAGGGCAGATTGCTCACGTGTTACTCACCCGTTCGCCACTAATCCCCCGGAGCAAGCTCCAGGTTCATCGTTCGACTTGCATGTGTTAAGCACGCCGCCAGCGTTCGTCCTGAGCCAGAATCAAACTCTCCGTAAAAAATGTTTTCAGTCCGAAGACCGAAGTTTTTTCGAAAGCCTCGGAAAATGAGGCATTCAAGTTTGATTTGACTATTCAGATTGCGCTTGGCAATCTGTCTAATCCAAATTGACAAGGTTCTAAACCAAATGGTCTAGAGCCAAGTTGTTTGGCATCGACATGTGCACACTGTTGAGTTCTCAAGGATCGGATGCTTCTGCGCTTTGCATTTCTGCTTGGCTTCAGAGCAACTTCTCTAACTTACCTGATTCTTTCCAACTTGTCAAACCGACACGCTGGGAAGTTATTCCAGGAAGCTCAATCATAATCACTTTTAGAAACGCCTACAAGAGCCGTTTCCGGTTTGGATTTTGATTGGTTGCAACGTGAGCCGGGCAACCTTCAGGATTTGATTCCTTCTTGGTTCTCGCCGCTTGCTTTGGGCAACAAAGAAAACATTACGGGAAGGTAACGGAGATGTCAAATCCATGTGTACACCACCCCGATATCCCTGATTTGACGCGGGTTTCAGGCGTGTCGGCACCCCCAATTTTTCGACCATCGCGGAAATTTCTTCAAAAAATCTTTAAAAACTTTTTGGCTCAAACCCTCGAAAAGCCGAAAACCCCTGTAACCACGCGGGTTTCAGGGGTTTTCGGGTCAAGTGAGTTTCACTCTGATGCCAGGTTCATCGGGGAATTAGCCTGCAAATACTCCAGCAAGAGTCTTCTTTCCGCGGCGCAGCACCGCGAACCTGCCGTGCAGCAGATCATCAAGGGTTGCGGCCTCATCGGTGACCTTCACGTTGTTGAGGTAAACGCCGCCCTCCTTGATGGCACGGCGGCCAGCGGAGATGGAGTCGCAGAGACCGGTGTCCAGCAGAAGCTGGGCCAGGCCGGTTCCCTTGATTGCGTTTGCGTGTGGAAGTTCGCGGAGGGCGCCTTCGAGGGTGACCTCGTCGAGGTCGGACAGTTCGCCCTGCCCGAAGAGCGCGGCGGATGCGGCGATCGCACCCTCTGCCGCCTTGCGTCCGTGAACCAGGGTGGTGACCTCAAGCGCTAGAGCTTTCTGGGCTGCGCGCTTGAACGGCTCGGCGGCCACCTGGGCCTCGAGCTCGAGAATCTCGGCCCGGCTGAGGAAGGTGAAGACCTTGATGCGGTCGATCACGTCGGCGTCCTCAACGTTGAGCCAGAACTGGTAGAACGCGTATGGGCTGGTCAGCTCGGAATCGAGCCAGACGTCGTTGCCCTCGGACTTGCCAAACTTCTTGCCATCGCTGTTGGTGATGATTGGCGTGGTCATGGCGTGAGCGCTCTTGCCCTCAACGCGGTGAATGAGGTCGGTTCCGCTGGTGAGGTTACCCCACTGGTCGCTTCCACCGGTCTGCAGAACGCAGTCGTAGCGGCGGAACAGCTCCAGGTAGTCCATGCCCTGCAGGATCTGGTAGCTGAACTCTGTGTAGGAGATACCGGCATCGGAGTTAAGGCGGGCCGAGACGGCATCCTTGGAGAGCATCTTGCCAACGCGGTAGTGCTTGCCGATGTCACGCAGAAAGTCGATGGCCGACATGGGTGCGGTCCAGTCGAGATTGTTGACGAGGCGAACCGCGTTGTCGCCCTCGGCCGAGAGGAAGCGCTCCATCTGAGCGGCCAGCTTCTTGACCCACTCCCCCACGGTTTCCTTGGTATTCATGGTGCGCTCGGCGGTTGGGCGTGGATCGCCAACCAGACCGGTTGCTCCACCCACGATGGCAAGCGGCTTGTGGCCGGCCAGCTGCAGGCGGCGCATCAGCAGCAGCTGCACCAGGTTGCCCAGGTGAAGGCTTGGTGCGGTTGGGTCAAAGCCGCAGTAGTAGGTGATGGATTTCTTGGTGAGCAGCTCGCGCAGCTCTTCCTCGTTGGTGGTCTGGTTGATGAGACCGCGCCACTGCAGCTCCTCCCAGATGTCCTGGAAGCTGGAGTCGTTGGTCTGGGTTGCAAGAACCTCTGGGTTTGCCATCGATGGTCTTTCTTTGGCTACTGAGCCAGTCGCGGCGCGACGAGCTTACGAATGGAAGTGAGCTGCTCGAGCACGCGAGGCAGCGCGGTGCCGCCTGCTCCGGCGCGGGCACGGATGGATCCCTGCACGGTTAGAACCTCGCGCACCTCTGGAGTGAGGTGCGGTGAGATGGCCGCCATCTCGCCGTCCGGAACCTGGTGGAGTTCCAGACCGTGCTGCTCGCAGTAGGAAACCAGCGAACCGGTGATCTCGTGGGCGTCGCGGAAGGCAACCTTCTGCTTCACCAACCACTCGGCCACATCGGTGGCGAGCGAGAAACCGGCGGGTGCCAGCTCCTCCATGCGCTCGCTGTTAAAGGTCATGGTCTGCACCATGCCGGTAAAGGCCGGCAGCAGAACGAACAGGGTGTCGATCATGTCGAAGATCGGCTCCTTGTCCTCCTGAAGGTCGCGGTTGTAAGCCAGCGGCAGGCCCTTGAGGGTTGCCAGCAGGCCGGTGAGATCACCGATGAGGCGGCCGGACTTGCCTCGGGCAAGCTCCGCGACATCGGGGTTTTTCTTCTGCGGCATGATGGACGAACCCGTGCTGTAGGCATCGGCCAACTTGATGTAGTTGAACTCCGCGGTTGCCCAGACGATGATCTCCTCCGCGAAACGGCTGAGGTTGATGCCCATCATGGTGGCGATGAAGCCAAACTCCGCGGCTACGTCGCGG
Source organism: Micrococcales bacterium (assembly GCA_046073865.1). Lineage (GTDB taxonomy): Bacteria > Actinomycetota > Actinomycetes > Actinomycetales > Microbacteriaceae > Rhodoluna. The sequence continues at coordinate 2,949 of JBJTNC010000153.1, forward strand.
CTGGCGGTGGCGTCAATGGAGTTTGGGGTTGGGCCGGCCAGACCTAGTTCGCGGGCAACCAGGTTTGGGTCTAGCCCAAGGGTGTTGCCGGCGAGTGCGCCTGCGCCGTAAGGCGAAAGCACGGCGCGCTTGCGCCAGTCGTCCAAACGCTCGAGGTCGCGCTGCAGCGGCCAGGCGTGCGCCAGCAGCGAGTGCGAGAGCAGAACCGGCTGGGCGTGCTGGAAGTGGGTGCGGCCCGGCATTGCAACGCCAAGGTGCTCCTCGGCGCGGTCTGCGATGGCCGAGATGAGTGCGCCAACCAGCTGCTCTAGGTGCTTGACCTCGTCAAGCAGATAGGTGCGGATGAGGGTTGCGATCTGGTCGTTGCGGCTGCGGCCGGCGCGAACCTTGCCGCCGAGCTCCTTGCCGGTGATCTCGATCAGCCCGCGCTCCAGGGCGGAGTGCACGTCTTCATCGGTGGGCTTTGTCTGGAACGAGCCCTGCTCAATTCGCTTCCAGAGTTCGGTCAGGTCCTTGTCAAGCTTCTCCAACTCGGCAACGGTCAGGTAGCCTGCGTGCTGCAGCGCGCGGATGTGGGCCTTGGTGCCCAGGATGTCGTACTTGGCCAGGCGCCAGTCGAAGTGAATCGAACGGCTGAGGGCCGCCACCGAATCGGCTGGACCACCAGAGAAGCGGCCACCCCAGAGGG
>JBJTNC010000154.1:0-2603 GCA_046073865.1 Micrococcales bacterium
CACCAACCTCGTCAGCACCGGCAGCCTTAGCAGCGTCTGCTGCGGCACCGGTTGCGAAAACGATTACGCGGGCGGTCTTACCAGTTCCGTTTGGCAGCGATACGGTGCCACGGATCATCTGGTCGGCCTTGCGAGGGTCAACACCCAACTTCAACGCAACCTCAATGGTCGAGTCAAACTTCTTCGAGCCAGTCTCGCGAACGAGAGTTACTGCCTCGGCAGGAGTGTAGAACTTACCCTCCTGGATTTTTGCTGCGGCTTCGTTGTAAGCCTTGCTGCGCTTTGCCATGCTGCTATTCCTTTTCTATTCGGCCTTGTGGCCGTTTGGGTCACAGTTGTGGTCATCGAACCTGCGGGGTTCTCCCACGACTTCTTGGTTTTTGTTGGATTCCTCGCGGAACCCGGTGTGGAGCAGAACTACTCGACGGTGATGCCCATGGAGCGGGCGGTTCCGGCGATGATGTTGGCTGCTGCCTCGATGTCGTTTGCGTTCAGGTCGGACATCTTGGTCTCGGCGATCTTCAGAACCTGCTCGCGGGTAAGCTTCGCTACCTTGACGGTGTGAGGAGTCGACGAACCCTTCTGAACGCCAGCTGCCTTCTTGATGAGCTCGGCGGCTGGTGGGGTCTTGAGAACGAACGTGAACGAACGGTCTTCGTAAACGGTGATCTCTACTGGTACAACATTGCCCTTCTGGTCGGCAGTAGCTTCGTTGTACTGCTTGCAGAATTCCATGATGTTGACACCGTGCTGACCGAGGGCTGGACCAATCGGAGGAGCTGGGTTAGCAGCGCCTGCGTTGATCTGCAGCTTGATCATGCCGGTGATCTTCTTCTTAGGTGCCATTTCTTTGTTTTCCTTTAGTTGGGTGGAAATCTTTGGTGGACGTTAGTCCAGCTGACCTACCTGGTTGAACGCCAGTTCAACCGGGGTCTCACGCTCAAACAGCGAAACCAGAACGGTGAGCTTGCCCTGCTCTGGCTTGATCTCGGAGATGGTTCCAGGCAGACCCGCGAACGAGCCGTCCTTGATCATGATGCTCTCGCCAACCTTGAAGTTGGTGACAACAGGAATGCTCTTACCCTTGCCCTTGATGGTTGCGCCACCCTTGGCTGCAGCCTTGGCCTCGGCCTCTTCTGGCAGCTCGTAGGTAACCTTGAGCATCTCGAAGGCCTCGTTTGGTCGCAGCGGAGCTGGGTCCTGCGAGTTTCCGACGAATCCGGTGACGGCCGGGGTGTGGCGAACCAGGTCCCACGACTCATCGGTCATGTCCATGCGGATCAGAACGTAGCCGGGGATACGAACGCGGCTGACCAGCTTGCGCTGACCGTTCTTGATCTCGTAGGTTTCCTCCATTGGGACCTCGATCTGGAAGATCTGGTCACCACCCGGAAGCGACTGGCTGCGGATCTCGATGTTCTGCTTGACGCGCTTCTCGTAACCGGCGTAGGAGTGAATGATGTACCACTTGCCAGGCTGCTTGCGAAGCTCTTCCTTGAAGGCGCGGTAAGGGTCTTCTGGTGCACCCTCTTCGGACATGTCGCTGGCGGCTTCAACCGTGGCTTCGGCCTCGGTCTCATCGATGACGTGCGCCAGCTCGATGTCTTGCTCGTACTCGGCTGCGGCGTCGAGGGCCAGGTCGGCCATGTCGGCGTCGGCGTCCGCGATAACAGCGTCCGCTTCGGCGTCATCAATCTGGGCCAGGGCCTCGATTTCGGTGCGCTCTAGGTCAGTCACTCTTATTTCCTAACGATTCTGCGGTGCTCCGGGCGGAGCGAAAACTTTTTTGGTCCTAGGCCTTGAAGGCGAAGTTGACCAGGAATGCGAAGGCTACGTCCATTGCAGAGATCACGATCATCACAACGGTCACGAATGCCAGAACAACTCCGGTGTAGTTGAGCAGTTCCTTCCAGGTTGGTCGGGTGACCTTCCTGAGCTCGCCGTAAACCTGGGTGAAGAACAGTGCGACGCGCGCAAAGATGTTGCGCTTGCCGGCCTTGTCGGCCTTTGCCTTCTCAACTACATCCTCGGATGCGGTCTCGTAAACGTCTGACATTGTCATTCCTTTGATTTACCTTTGCAGGGCGGACAGGACTCGAACCTGCAACCGACGGTTTTGGAGACCGTTGCTCTACCAATTGAGCCACCGCCCTTTACGGGAGGTTGACAACCCGTTGCTTGCTTCGCCCCTGGTGAAGACACACTTCTAGATTGAAACTTTTTAGTGTGAATTTGCCAGATTAGGCTAGGCAGGTTGTCAATTACCTTCTCCTTATACTACGGCACGGTTTCCCAGAACGCAAAGCCTTAATCTGCAGCGATGACCGCCCAGGGCCCGCGGCGGTAGGCTTAAAGGCATGCCAGAGTTCCCACGTATCTCCAAGCGAATCGCAGCAATCGCCGAATCCGCAACCCTCAAGGTTGACGCCAAGGCCAAGAGCCTCCAGGCGGCGGGCCGACCAGTTATCTCCTATGCCGCGGGCGAGCCAGACTTTGCAACCCCGGCCCACATCGTTGAGGCAGCGGTTGCCGCGGTCAAAGACACGAAGAACCACCGCTACACCCAGTCGATTGGTCTTCCAGACCTGCGCGAGGCAATTGCG
>JBJTNC010000155.1:0-6720 GCA_046073865.1 Micrococcales bacterium
CACCCGGAGGCCTACCTCACCGCCGCCGCGCGGCTGGGTCTGCACACGGCCCACTGCGTTGCAATCGAGGATTCGGTGAATGGCCTCACGGCGGCCGAGGCCGCGGGAACCAGGGCCCTGGGCGTGCCAAACGTGGTTCCGGTGCCACCAAAGCCGGGAAGAAACCTCTGGACTACTCTTGTGGGAGTTGAACCCCACCACCTCAACGAACTCTTCAACTAAGGACTTGCCTTGACAGACAACCTCTACACCGAGATGCCGCGCGGCCCATTCCGAGCCGGCGACAAGGTCCAGCTAACCGGACCAAAGGGCAAGCTCAACACCATTACGCTAACCCCTGGTGCCGCCTTCGGCACCCACAGGGGAGACCTGAAGCACGATGACGTGATTGGTCGCGAAGAGGGTTCCGTCATCACCACCGGCGCCGGCGTTGGGTACCTCGCGTTTCGCCCACTGCTGAGCGATTTTGCACTCAGCATGCCCCGCGGTGCCGCAATCATTTATCCCAAGGACAGCGCCCTCATCGTGACCATGGGTGACATCTACCCTGGGGCACGCGTCATCGAGGCCGGCGTAGGTTCCGGCGCACTCAGCATGTATTTGCTGCGCGCTATTGGACCAACCGGCAGACTAGATTCCTTCGAGCGCCGAGCGGAATTCGCGCAGATCGCAACCGCCAACGTGACAACTCACTTCGGCGAGAAGCCACAAAACTGGGACGTCCACCTTGGCGATCTCCAGGAGGAACTGCCCAAGAAGGTGGCCCCAGGCAGCATCGACCGCGTTGTTCTTGACATGCTCGCTCCGTGGGAGTGCGTTGAGGCCGCCGCCGAGGTGCTCGCTCCCGGTGGCCTTTTCCTCGGCTACGTGGCAACTGTCACGCAGCTTTCGCGCCTGGCCGAGGAGCTGCGCTCCAGCGGTCACTTCAACGAGCCGGACGCATTCGAGTCGATGGTTCGCGACTGGCATCTGCAGGGGCTGGCGGTGCGCCCGGAGCATCGAATGATTGGCCACACCGGATTCCTCATCGTTGCGCGCAGACTCAACCCCGGCACGGTTTTGCCGCAGTTCAAGACCCGCAACAAGCCGGAGTTTGCCGACGAGGACGTTGCCGTCTGGAACCCGGATCACCTGGGTCAGCGACGCCTGAGCGAAAAGAAGCTGAGGAAGACCGTCCGCACCGCCGAGGCAGCGGCAAAGGCCCGCACCGAAGATGGTTCGGCGTCCGACGCCGATGCCCAGACCGGCGAAGACTAGCGCTGGGCCAACGGCAACACCCCACGTGGCAACCTCGATTTAAGGTTGCGCCAGTAAACTTTGAATCAAGTTTGAACTAAAGAGGATTCCCTTGCGCAAGATCATTTCGCTCACCGCAGCATCGGTTGCAGCAGCACTTCTCCTGGCGGGTTGCGCCAACGGCAGCGCCACATCGATGGACGCACCAGTAACCTGCCAGCCTTACGCCAGCGGCCCAGAGGTGAGCCAGGTGAAGGTCACCGAAAAGGGCAACGCTGCTCCGAGCATTGATTACAGCGGCAAGCTTCAGGTTTCGGGTCTGCAGGGCAGGGTGCTGACCCCGGGCAGCGGACCGCTGTTTGGCGGTGGCCAGCAGGCAAAGATCGAGTACGAGATTCTCGACGCAGCCACCAAGAAGGTTCTCAGCGGAAGCGCCTGGGATGGCAGCAACCCGGTAACCCAGGTGTTCGCGGCCAACGCCAACAAGAGCGGCATCGACCTCTGCCGCGCCCTCTCGGGCGCACGCCCAGGCTCGATCGTTGCATTCCTGGCTGACAGCAAGACCTCGCACGGCAACAAGGCGGATGCCGCAAACGGCATCGGTGCCAAGGATTCGCTGCTTTTCATCTTCAAGGTTGCCAAGGTTTGGCTGCCGAAGGCCATCGGTGACGCACAGCCTGGCAGGGACGGCTTCCCTCAGGTGGTTAGCAACGCAAAGGGCGTACCTGGAATCACCATGGCCAACTGGGATGCCAGCGCGGCGCCTAGCACCTTCCAGAACGAGGTCCTGATCAAGGGCCACGGTGCCGTCCTGAAGGAGAACGACACCGTTACCGTTCACTACTCGGGCTTCATCTGGTCTGCTTCCAAGACCAAGTTTGACTCCTCGTGGGACAACGGCTCTCCAGCAACCTTCCAGTTGAAGAAGGGTGCGCTGATTCCGGGCTTCATCAAGGCTCTGGTTGGCCAGACCGTTGGCTCGCGCGTGGTTGCAATCCTGCCACCGGCAGACGGCTACGGAGCAACCGGTTCGGGTTCCATCCCTGGAAACTCCACCCTCATCTTCGTGGTGGATATTCTGGGTGAGGGCAAGTAGCCTCAAAACAAACTCAGAGGCTCCATAGGCGGGGAAATGGCTGGAATCGACGGAATAGCTCCTAACGAACGCCAGCTCAACCTGCTCATGGCACTGGTTCAGACCCGAAGTGGGCTGAGCAAGAACGAGATTCTGCGCACGGTTCCGGGCTACGGAGGCGCCGAGGACACTGCCGCGGCCAACAAGATGTTCACGCGAGACCTGCGTTGGCTTCGCGCGGCGGGAATCGTGGTTGACTCACCAAACACCCAAGAGGAACCAGACTTCTCCGTCATTGATGACAAAGAGGCCCAGCGGGCGGCGCGGCGCGAGTGGGAAGACAGCCAGCGCATCCTCACCGAGGAGTTCCGCTACAAGATTTCAAACCAGTCGTTTGAGTGGCCCAAGGGTTTCAATCCAACCGCGGTTCAGAGCCGCCTCCTTCAGCTGGCGGCGCAGGCCTGGGCGGGTTCCAGCCTGGGCGAGGAAATGGACTTCGCCCTCACGCGCCTGGCCGCGCTAGGTGACGTTGCAGACCCGGACACCCTCACCGAAATCATCGCGGCGTTTCGCCCCATCGATGACGTCTACCTTGACATCGCTGCCGCCATCGAGGCACCCAAGGCAATTGGCTTCAGTTACCGCAAGCCGCAGGGGATAGTGGGCGAGCGCCTGGTGAGCCCGTGGAAATTCATAAACGCCGAGGGTGAGTGGATGCTGCAGGGCTGGGACCACAACGCCAATGCCTCACGTAACTTCCTGCTAAAGCGAATTGTGAATCGAAAGGTTTCCGCCGCGGACGCACCGTATGTTTCGGCAACCAAGACCCACCTTGATGCCGCCGAGCGCGACCTCGCCGAGTTCCAGAGCAAGAACGTTGCCAAGATTCGGGTGACCCCGGGAACCGTGGCCTGGAACCACTTCAACATGGACTCCGAGATGGATGACGTTAAGACTTTCACGTTCATGGACTACGAGATCTTGGCGCAGACACTTCGCCGTTTTGGCACCTCGGTTAGGGTTCTGGAACCGCAGGCACTCCGCGATGAGGTTGCCCGCGGCCTGAAGTTGGTGGAGCAAGCACATGCCTAAGATGACCAAGGTATTCGGGCCTGAGCGCCTAAACCTCATGCTTCCGCTTCGCGCCTACCTGATTGAAGTTCAGGAGAGCACCGTGGCCGAGCTGAGTCAGCGTTTCGGCTACAGCGAGGCCGAGATTCGCGAGGCCCTCATCACCATCGATCGAATAGACCTAGGAGCCACCCAGGGTTACACCTACATGGGGCCAATCTTCTGGGTGGATAACGAACTCCTCGAAACCACGGGGCAGGTGGTGTTGCGCGATCACAACATCGAGGCGGGAACCCCAAAGCTCAGCGTCAAGCAGGTTGCCGCAATCTCGGCAGGCCTGCAGATGCTCATGTCCATGCCGCACTTCGAACACATCGATGAGGCAAAGGGCCTGCTTGAGGTATTCAGCAAAACTACGACTGGCGCAACTCAGAACCGAATCGCTTTCGAGCCGCTGGTTGCCGGAGACAAGTTTGACGCAATCCGCGAGGCCATCCTGGAATCCAAGCTTGTTGCTATCGACTACATCGACACCCGCGGGCGCGAAAGCCGCGAGCGCCTGATTGCGCCGCTGAAGCTTCAGGCAGTTGAGCTCAACTGGTACCTGCACGCCTGGGACATTTCCAAGGATGAGCACAGACTCTTCAAGCTGGACGGCATCACCAGGGTTTCCGTGACTGTCGATGCAATCCCGGCCGCCGTGCTGGAGCATGAGGTTCCGGACTCGCTCTACGAACCGGATGAGAACGCCATCACAGTGGCGGTGCGGGTTGAATCTGACGCCTACCGCTTTGTAACCGACTTCTACGGCAAGCTTCCCAACAACCCGAGCGGAACCATCGAAACCGAGGTGCGGGTGAGTAATCTAAACGCCCTCGCCGCGGCGGTTGCCTCCTTTGGCGGTTCGGTCACCGTGCTGGGGCCTGACGATGCCCGCGCGGCCGTGCGGGACTACGCCCGCCGCGTGCTGCAGGAGTTGAACTAGTGCCGGTCTGGGTGTGGCTGATCATCGATGCGGGTATCCTGCTGCTCGGTGGGGCGTGGCTTGGCGTTCTTGGGGCGCGGGTTAGGCGGGGTGCTCGAAGAATCCAGAGGATTACAGAGCCCGCGGTGCGCGCAGCCGAGGCCCTGCAGAACGCTGCCTCTGAAGGCAAATAGCAGCCAAACAAAGTAGTCTTGTAGCGGACAACATTCGAAGGTAGGTTCCGTGCGCGCTCTTTTTGAAGGCCCAGCTGGCCTGATCCTAATCCTCATCATTCTCGCCGTCTTCTTCGGCCCAAAGCTGCCTAACGCCGCGAAGGGCATCGCCCAGTCGATCAAGGTATTCCGCAAGGAGATCAAAGCCGACGAAAAGGCGGAAGCCGGCAAAGACGACAAGGCCGAGGACAAGTAACCTCAGCTTTCAAGATCCTCATGGCAAGGCGTAAAAACCCTGAGGCGCAGATGTCGCTCGGTGGTCACCTCAAGGAATTCAGAAAGCGATTCTTTCGCGCCGCTCTCGCCATCATCGCCGGCTCCGTAGCCGGTTGGTACCTGTTTGACCCCGTCTTTACCGCGCTTCAGCAGCCCATCCTGCAGGTGGCAAAAGACTCCCACATCACGGCAACCATCAACTTCGGCACCATCGGTGGCGCGTTTGACCTTCGCCTGCAGGTGGCGGGGTTTCTGGGAATCGTAATCAGTAGCCCGATATGGCTCTACCAGCTATGGGCCTACATTGTGCCCGCGCTGCGCCGCCGCGAGCGCCTCTACACCCTCGCGTTTCTGCTAACCGCAATTCCGCTGTTTCTGGGTGGCTGCTACATGGCGTGGTGGGCGCTGCCAAACTTTGTTCACGCCCTGCTCTCCATGACGCCAGCGGGTAGCGCAAACCTCATCAACGCTAACGAGTACATTCTGTTTGCGGTTCGCATCCTGCTGCTGTTCGGGATTTCCTTCGTGATCCCGGTGGTGCTGGTGCTTCTCAACCTGATGAACCTGCTCACCGCAAAGGCAATCCTCAAGGGTTGGAGAATCGCGGTTGTGCTGGCCGCATTCATCGGCGCGCTGGCAACCCCGGTGGCGGATCCAACCTCAATGTTCCTGCTGATGGCGCCGCTGCTGATTCTCTACTTCGTGGCCATCGGAATCGCCGCGCTGCACGACCGGGTGACCCGAAGGTCGCGGGCCGCCATGCTGGCCGAGTACGGCATCGATGACTCGGCGGTGGAAGTTGACTAGGCCAGCGGCGGGGGAGGACACCCGCAGCCCTGCCGAGCGCTACGCTGCCGCCCGCGCTACCCAAAAGGTGACCGCGGTCGATGAGTTCCGCGAACTGATTCGATTCCCGCTCGATAACTTCCAGGAGCGCGCCTGCCTTGCCCTGGCCAAGGACAAGAGCGTTCTCGTTGCCGCCCCAACCGGTGCGGGCAAGACCATCGTTGGTGAGTTCGCCATCCACCTTGCCATCTCCAAGGCTCAGAAGGTCATCTACACCACGCCCATCAAGGCCCTCTCAAACCAGAAGTTTGCAGAGCTCGCCAAGCGTTACGGCGATGACCGGGTGGGCCTTCTAACCGGTGACACCAACACCAACGGTGACGCGCAGATTGTTGTGATGACCACCGAGGTCCTGCGCAACATGATCTACGCCAACAGCGACTCGCTTATCAACCTTGGCTACGTTGTGATGGACGAGGTGCACTACCTGGCGGACCGCTTCCGCGGCGCGGTCTGGGAGGAGGTCATCCTCCACCTTCCGAAGGACGTGAAGGTTATCTCACTCTCTGCGACGGTGAGCAACGCCGAGGAGTTTGGAGCCTGGCTCAACGAGGTTCGCGGCCACACCGATGTGATTGTGTCCGAGCACAGGCCGGTTCCGCTCACCCAGCACGTGCTGTTTGGTGACCAACTGCTTCCGCTCTTCGACGGCAATGGCAAGGGACGGGTGAACCCGGAACTGCAGCAGATGCACAACAACAAGCTGCGCCAGAACCCCGGTAGGCCAGCGCCTCGAGGCAAGAACGCAAAGCCGGGTAGCTACCGCAATCGCGAGCCGCAGATTGAGCGCCTAAGCAAGCCCGAGATCATAGACATCCTCGATGAAGCTGAGCTGCTGCCGGCCATCTTCTTCGTGTTTTCCCGAGCCGGTTGCGAGGCGGCGGTTCGCGCCTGCCAGCACCACTCCATTCGCCTCACCACCCGAGAAGAACAGCGCGAGATTCGCATGCTGGTGGAGGAGCGGGTCTATAACATCGCCGATGAAGACCTCGGCACCCTGGGCTACTTCGAGTGGCTTGCCGGCCTAGAGCGGGGAGTCGCAGCACACCACGCGGGCATGCTTCCCGCGTTCAAGGAAA
>JBJTNC010000156.1:0-4090 GCA_046073865.1 Micrococcales bacterium
TACCTGGCGATGGAGGACTTCCGCATCGATGTGATGGTGGGGAAGGGACCGGGCGCCACAAGCATTCCGCTGGAACTTGCGCCATTCACCCTGGTTGGAGCCACAACCCGCAGCGGCATGCTGCCTAACCCACTGCGGGACCGCTTTGGCTTTACCGCGCACCTGGAGTTTTACTCCGATGCCGAACTGACCGAGGTTCTCTCCCGGGCGGCCGGCAAGCTGGAGATGAAGATCTCAAGCCAGGCACTCGGAGAGATTGCCTCGAGAAGCCGCGGCACGCCGCGAATCGCTAACCGGTTGCTTCGTCGCGTTCGCGACTTCGCGCTGGTGGCCGAAGTTGCCGAAATAGAACTAGCCCAGGCCCGAGCAGCACTGACTCTGTACGAGGTGGACGAAGCGGGTCTAGATAGGCTCGACCGACAGATTCTGCGCCTTCTCACGGAGAGATTTGCCGGCAAACCAGTTGGACTCTCAACCCTGGCGGTAGCCGTTGGCGAGGAGCAGGACACCATCGAGGCGGTGGTGGAGCCGTTCTTGGTTCGCCAGGGCCTGATAGCACGCACGCCCAGGGGGCGTCAGGCAACCGATGCGGCCTTCCGACACCTAGGCCTCGACGCCCCAGATCCTGCGCCGTAGTGGCTTCTATCGGCTCTATAATCGAAGCAACGGGCTTTCGGGCCCTTTGTTTTTGCTGACCAGGGCATAGCCCTATAAAGATTGGCCACTCGTGACCCCAGATATGCTCGTCTCAGTCGTCGCGATTGCGCTGTTTGCTTTGCTGATGTTTCGCAGCAACCAGACCCGCAAGAAGCAGGCGCAGACCATGGCTGATTCCATTGTTCCCGGCGCGAAGGTAATCACCATGTCCGGCGTTGTTGGTCGAGTCGTTTCGGTTGAAGACCGAAACGTGGTCATCGAGTCTGCTGGAAGCAAGCTTGAGATCGTCAAGGCTTCCATCCGAAGCGTCGATGTCTGGGAATCGAACGCCGAGGCAGCCTCTGAGGAAGCTGCGAGCGAGGAAGTTTCAACCTATGAGGTGCCTAAGAAGGCCCCTCGCAAGCCATCCACCCGTAAGCAGGCCACAAAGCCTGCCGACGAGAACTAAGGAGCGAGTCACTAGTGGCCGCAAACGGAATCGTAAAGAGCGCAGTAAAGCGCCTAGTCTGGCTTGGCGTGCTGATCGTCACTGTCGCCGGAATTGTCTTCGGCGGAGTTGCGTTGAAGGCGCCCGGTGCGTCGTTCGTGCCACAGCTGGCACTCGACCTTCAGGGCGGTACCCAGATCATCCTCACCCCGCAGCTGGAGTCTGGTAAGACCGTGACCCTTGACCAGCTCAACCAGGCGGTTGCCATCATTCGCCAGCGTGTTGACTCCACCGGTGTGTCTGAGGCGTCCGTGAACACCCAGGGCAACAACAACATCGTTGTTTCCATCCCTGGAAAGCCCTCGAACGACACCCTCAAGCTCATCGAAGCAAGCGCAAAGCTGCAGTTCCGCCCGGTTCTCGCAACCAGCGCCGGTGTGGCAACCAGTGCGGTGGGAACCCCTAGCGCAAACCCAAGCGCCTCACCAACGGCATCCGCCACCCAGACCGCCACCAGTGCCCCAATCGCTACCAGCTCGGCCTCGCCTAGCAACCCGAGCGACCTCAACTGGGTAACTCGAGCCATCCAGACCAAGTACGAGGCACTCGACTGCGCCAACTCGTTCCGCAAGCCGGGACAGGTTGACAACGACAAAGAGCCACTCGTAACCTGTTCCACCGACGGCACCACCAAGTACATCCTGGGACCGGTTGAGATCCAGGGCTCGGACATCGCCAACGCGCAGGCCGGAACCCAGACCTCCAGCACCGGCGTTAGCACGGGACAGTGGGTCATCAACCTAGCCTTCAACGGCAAGGGAACCGGCGAGTTTGCCGCCACTACCAAGCGCCTCTACCCGCTGAGTTCGCCTCAGAACCAGTTTGCGGTTACCCTCGACGGTTACGTAATCACCGCACCCCAGACCAACGCCGTTATCACCAACGGCCAGGCAGAGATCTCGGGTAACTTCACCGCCGACAGCTCAAAGAGCCTCGCCAACCAGCTGAAGTACGGCTCGCTGCCTATCGGCTTCACCGTGCAGAGCGCCGAGAACATCTCTGCAACCCTCGGTAGCCAGCAGCTGTCCAGCGGCCTGCTCGCAGGTGGCATCGGTCTGCTGATCGTCATCATCTACTCGCTGTTCCAGTACCGCGGTCTCGCAGTGGTAACCATCGGCTCGCTGGTGATCGCAGCGGTGGTCACCTACATCATGGTTGCGTTCCTGTCCTGGCGTCAGGGTTACCGCCTATCGCTGGCGGGTGTCACAGGTCTGATCGTTTCGATCGGTATCACGGCGGACTCGTTCATCGTTTACTTCGAGCGCGTACGTGACGAACTCCGTGAGGGCCGTGCCCTCTCCACCGCAGTTGACGCTGGTTGGTCACGCGCAATCCGCACCATCCTGGTTTCGGACGGAATCAACTTCCTGGCGGCCACCGTGCTTTACATCCTCACCGTGGGTAACGTGCGCGGCTTCGCCTACACCCTGGGTCTTACCACCATCATCGACGTTCTGATCGTGGTGCTCTTCACCCACCCGATGCTCCAGCTACTTGCCCAGACCCGCTTCTTCTCGAGCGGACACAAGTTCAGCGGATTCGACGTGAAGAACATGCGCGACATCGCCTACATTGGCCGCGGCCAGTTCAAGGTGTCGGAGAAGGTCTCGGCCACCAAGGTAGCCAAGGCATCAAAGGAAGCAGTTAAGCGCCAGACCATTGCCGAGCGCAAGGCCGGCGAGACCAAGGGAGATGCAAACTAATGTCTCGTTACTCTGATTTCGGTAACGCCCTTTACTCGGGCGAGCGTTCATTCGACTTCATCACCCGTCGCCGCTACGGCTTCATCGCCTCGATTGTCGTGGCCGCAGCCGCTGTTCTACTCACCTTTGGCGTGCACCACGGATTCAACTTCGGTATCGAGTTCCGCGGTGGCTCCCAGTTCCAGCTGAGCACCACCAACTCCAACAGCGAGACCATCGCGCAGGACGCCGTGCACAGCGTGTTGCCGGCAACTGCTCAGGTAAACGTGGCACACATCGGCACCGATGGGCTACGCATTCAGACCGTGAAGCTGGACGCCAACCAGAGCGAGTCTGTTCGCCAGACGATTGCCAAGGGCTTCGGCCTTCCAGCCAACCAGGTTGCCTCATCCTTCGTGGGAGCAAACTGGGGAGCAGACGTAACCTCTAAGGCCATCTCGGGTCTGCTCTGGTTCGTTCTGCTGGCAGCCATCGCAATGGCGGTGTACTTCCGCACCCTGAAGATGTCGGCGGCAGCACTGGTTGCTCTAGCTCACGACCTCGTCATTACATCAGCCGTGTACGGCGCGTTCGGCTTCGAGGTGACACCTGCGGCCGTGATCGGTTTCCTCACAATCCTGGGTTACTCCCTCTACGACACCGTGGTGGTATTCGACAAGATTCGTGAGAATACCCGTGAGGTGGAGTTTAGTGAGACCGCTACCTTCGCGGAGCGCGTTAACCTGGCCGTAAACCAGACCCTGGTGCGTTCCATCAACACCTCCATCGTTGCTGTTTTGCCTGTGGCTTCCATTCTCTTCATCGGCACGCTGCTGCTTGGAGCCGGAACCCTGCGCGACATTTCGCTGGCTCTTTTCATCGGTATCATCGTTGGCACCTACTCAACAATCTTTGTTGCGGCCCCGCTGTACTCGCTGTTCCGCGAGAAGGAGCCTAAGTTTGCAAAGGCAGCCGCAAAGGTTCTCGCGGCCCGCTAGAAGCATTGGAAGCCAGGCACTACGTTGAGCGACGCAACACCAACCTCAAGCATCTCTACGCTGCGCCTGCGCCTGCTTAGTATCTTTGGGGCCAAGGGTGGACCTTACGCCGATGAGCTGTCTGAGATTCTTCGAGTAGCCAAGGCAAACCACCCGAAGGCAGACCTAACCGTCATCGAACGAGCCTTCGATGTGGCGGAAGAAGCGCATCGCGGTCAGGAACGCAAGAGCGGCGAGCCCTACATCACCCACCCGCTCGCGGTCAC
>JBJTNC010000157.1:0-2095 GCA_046073865.1 Micrococcales bacterium
CCAGTTTGAGCGCACACTCATCATCGCCGATGAAGACAGCTACGTGCACTACATCGAGGGTTGCACCGCGCCTATCTACAACTCGGACTCGCTGCACTCGGCCGTGGTTGAGATCATCGTGAAGAAGAACGCCCGCGTTCGCTACACCACCATCCAGAACTGGTCCAACAATGTCTACAACCTGGTTACCAAGCGCGCCATCGCACACGAGGGCGCAACCATGGAGTGGGTTGACGGCAACATCGGTTCCAAGGTGACCATGAAGTACCCGGCCGTGATTCTGGCCGGGGAGCACGCCAAGGGCGAGACCCTGTCGGTTGCGTTCGCGGGTGCGGGTCAGCACCAGGACGCGGGTGCCAAGATGATTCACCTGGCTCCATACACTTCGTCCAGCATCATCAGCAAGTCCATCGCCCGTGGCGGTGGCCGCACCAGCTACCGCGGCGAGGTTCGCGTTGCCGCCGGCGCACACCACTCGGCCAACACCGTGCGCTGCGATGCCCTGCTGGTTGACACCATCAGCCGAAGCGACACCTACCCAACCGTTGACGTTCGTGAAGACGACGTCTCGATGGGTCACGAGGCCACCGTTTCGCGCGTTAGCGACGAGCAGCTGTTCTACCTGATGAGCCGCGGAATGCCGGAGGACGAGGCCATGGCCATGATCGTTCGCGGCTTCATCGAACCAATTGCCAAGGAGCTCCCAATGGAGTACGCCCTTGAGCTCAACAAGCTTATTGAGATGCAAATGGAAGGTGCCGTAGGTTAATGAGCACTTCTGCACCGGTGGCCCCAGCGGGCCACTCGCACGGCTACGTCCCTGGTGACAGCGACGTACCAATCCAGACCCGTTCCGAGCGCGTTCGTTCCACCGATGTGGCCGACTTCGCTCCTATCTCGCGCCGCGAGGAGCAGTGGAAGTACACCACCAGCGAGCAGCTTCGTGGCCTCGACGCCGACGACCTAACCGAGTTCCTCGGTGACATCGAGCTGACCGGGACTAAGAACGTATCCACCGCGTGGGTTGGAGCGGACAACGCCGCGTTCGGCGCGGCCGGTATTCCCGAGGACCGCCCATCAGCTGCCGCCTGGGGCAGCGCAGAGCAGGCCTACCTAATCACCCTTCCGGCCAACGAGAAGCTGGAGTGCGAGGCCAAGGTAACCCTCACCTCGCACGACACCACCCCGAGCGCCCTGCACGTGATTGTTGAGGCCAAGGTCGGCAGCGAGGGCACCGTGATCATCGATCACCGCGGCGACGCCGTGCTGGCCGAGAACCTAGAGGTTCTGGTTGGCGACAACGCGCACCTCACCGTGGTTAGCATCCAGGACTTCAACAAGGGTTCGGTTCACCTCAGCTCGCAGTTTGCCAAGCTGGGCCGCAACGCAACCCTTAAGCACGTTGTGGTCACCCTGGGTGGAGACGTGGTTCGCGTCACCCCTAACGCCGTGTTTGCGGCACCGGGTTCCAGCGTTGAACTGCTTGGTGTTTACTTTGCAGACGCCGGACAGCACCTGGAGCACCGCCTCTTTGTTGACCACGCGCAACCAAACTGCCGCAGCCGCGTCACCTACAAGGGCGCCCTGCAGGGCAAGAACGCGCACACCATCTGGGTTGGCGACGTCCTGATTCGCGCAGCGGCTGAGGGCACCGACACGTACGAGCTAAACCGCAACCTGCTTCTCACCGATGGTGCCCGCGCCGACAGCGTGCCAAACCTCGAGATTGAGACCGGCCAGATTGAGGGCGCGGGTCACGCCAGCGCCTCCGGCCGCTTCGATGACGAGCAGCTGTTCTACCTACAGGCCCGCGGAATTGACGAGACCGAGGCCCGCCGACTGGTGGTTCGCGGCTTCCTGAACGAGATCATCCAGCAGATTGGTAACGAGGAGGTTGAGGCCCGCCTCAACGCAGCAATCGAAACCGAACTCACCAAGAAAACCGGGAGCAACTAATGGCAATCAAGATTTGCGCAGTTGACGACATCAAGAAGGGCCGCGCCATCCGCGTAAAGCTGGGGGAGCAGGCAATCGCCATCGTTCGCACTCCATCGGGCGATGTAAAGGCCATCAACGACAAGTGCTCGCACGGCGA
>JBJTNC010000158.1:0-7207 GCA_046073865.1 Micrococcales bacterium
CAGCTCAAGGATGCCGACCTAGTTATTGGCTCGGTGCTCATCCCTGGAGCCAAGGCTCCGAAGCTTGTGACCGACGAGATGGTTAAGCACATGAAGCCGGGTTCGGTTCTGGTGGACATCGCGATCGACCAGGGGGGTTGCTTCGAGGGTAGCCACGCCACCACTCACGATGCCCCAACCTTCAAGGTTCACAACAGCATCTACTACTGCGTTGCCAACATGCCGGGAGCCGTGCCAGCCACCTCCACTCAGGCGCTAACCAATGCCACCCTGCCATACGTAATCGCGCTGGCTAACAAGGGCGTTGCCAAGGCGCTTCGCGACGATGCGGCGTTGGCAAAGGGTCTCAACACCCACGCCGGTCAGGTTATGCACCCTGCGGTGGCCGACGCCTTCGGCTATGCGCTCGGAAACATTGAGGCTGTAACCGCGGCCTAGTTCCGGATTAAACGCTGAATGCCCCGAGGATTCCTCGGGGCATTCGCTTTTAGGTCTGCTAGTTGGTGCTGGCGGCTTCGCCCTCGGCGATTTCGGCGCGAACCGCCTCCATGTCTAGGTTCTCGATGGCCGCGATCAGCTCCTCGAAACCCGCCGCGTTCATTGCGCCCGGGCGGTTGTAGAGCAGGATGCCATCGCGGAATGCCATGAGGGTTGGAATGGAGGAGATGCCTGCCTGAGCGGCCAGAGTCTGCTCTTCCTCGGTGTTTACCTTGCCAAAAGTGATGTTGGTGTGGCGCTTGGAGGCCTCTTCAAATACCGGACCAAACTGACGGCAGGGGCCGCACCATTCGGCCCAGAAGTCAACGATGGTGATGCCGGGCTTCTGTACGGTCTCCATGAAGCTGTCGCCCGTGATTGTCACTGAGCCGCCCTGGCCTGCCACGTTTACCTCGGTCACTTTGCTACCTCTAACTTTTTACTGCGGGTGCTCAACTGAGCAACGACTATTCCACTGGTAACCAACACAGCTCCAATGCCCTGTATTCCCGAGATTACCTCGCCAAGCCACAGGGAGCCGAAGATGAACGCGAACACCACTTCGCTGATGCTGGCCAGGCCAACGCCAGTTGAGTGCAGGTGTCTCAGCGCCAGATAGTTCAAGAGCATTGGCACAAAAGAGCCCATCACGCCAAGCCAGAGCAGGCCCACCCACATGGGCACAACGACACCCGAAAGGTTCCCGCTTAGGTTCAGGGGAGAGTCCAGTGCCGGCTGATTCGCAAGCGATGGGTGGACAAAGATGAACCAAAACACAGCGCTTATTGCCATTGTGTAAAAGAGCGTGGAGTAGGAGTCGCGGCTATTTTGGGTGTGCTCCGCAATCAGGAAGTAGAAGGTCACGCAGAGCATTGCGCCAACCGCGAAGGCCAGGCCAACCGGGTCCAGTGACTCGTGCCAGAACTGGCTAACGATGATCACGCCCACGAACGAGAGTGCGATTCCCAGCCAGATACCCTTGCCTGCCTTCTTGCGGAACAGCAGCCAGTTAACCACTGGGATCACCACACTTGCTGTGTACTCAATCAGCAGGCTGATTCCTACCGGTAGGCGGCTCACGGCGTTGGTGTATGTCCACTGCATCAGGGTGATGCCTATCACGCCGAATGCGATTAGCAGGGGCAGCTCTCGCCAGCTCACCTTGAGGGCCCGCGGGTTCCAGAGCAGAACCAGGACCAGCGCAAGAATGGCCGTGCTCGCAGACCTAAACCCAACCACGAAGTTTGGCTCTACGCCCGCGTGAACCAAAACCTTGGATGTGCTGGCGTTGAGTCCAAAGAAGAGGCTGGAGGCGATGGTTAGAAACCAGCCCAGGTTTGGATTTCGCTTGCCGTGCACCACATCAGCCTAGCCAAAGAAGTCGTAGGCTAAATGCATGGAAAGCTTTGTTCTCGGTGGTGGCTGTTTCTGGTGTCTAGACAGCACTTTTATGCAGTTTCGCGGAATCATCGATGTTGAGTGCGGATACACGGGCGGGCACACGGTTAACCCCGACTACGAGTCTGTCTGCTCGGGCAAAACCGGTCACGCCGAGGTTGCCAAGGTCAGCTTCGATGAGTCGGTGATCGACGCCGAGACGGTGCTGGACATGTTCTTTACCCTTCACGACCCAACGCAATTGAACCGGCAGGGAAACGACATCGGCACGCAGTATCGAAGCAGCATGTTCTTCGCCGACGAGGCGCAGAAGCGGGTTTTCGAGGCGGCTATCGAGCGCGCCAAGGAGCACTGGGGTCCGGGGGTTGTGACAACACTCGAACCGCTCGGCGACTACTACGCCGCGGAGGAGTACCACCAGGACTTTTTCGCCAAAAACCCGGGTCAGGGCTACTGCAATTTCGTGGTGCGCCCCAAGATGGACAAGACTCGCAAGGCCTTCGCCGACCTAGCTCGCTAGCCTCGGCTAGGCTGTTGGCATGATCGACAGAGACGTCCTAGAGAACCTTTTCGAGCGCGAACGCGCCGACTTCATTGCCAATCACCCCAAGAGCGCTGCCGCCTACAACCGCGCCGAGCACCTCTTTGGCCGGGTGCCAATGACCTGGATGAACAAGAAGGCCGGCGGCTTCCCAATCTACCTAGACCGCGCCCACGGAAACCGAGTCTGGGACATTGACGGCAACGAGTACATCGACTTTGCCCTCGGCGACACCGGCGCCATGACGGGCCACTCCGCGCCTGAGGTTGTAAAGGCGGTGACCGAGCGCGTTGCCAACCTCGGTGGCCTAACCACCATGCTTCCAACCGAGGACGCCGAGTGGGTTGGCGCCAATCTTTCGGAGCGCTTCGGAATGGCAAAGTGGTCGTTCTCGCTCACCGCAACCGATGCAAACCGCTGGGCCATCCGTCTGGTGCGCGCCATTACGGGCAAGCCAAAGATTCTGGTGAACAGCTACTGCTACCACGGCTCGGTTGACGAGAGCCTGATTGTGGTTGGCCCCGATGGCGAGGGCATGGACCGCCCCGGAAACGTTGGCGCCCCGGTTGACGTTACCCTCACCTCGCGAGTGGCAGAGTTCAACGATTTGGCAGGCTTGGAGCGCCAGCTGGCGCACGGCGACGTTGCAGCGGTTCTCATGGAGCCTGCGATGACCAACATCGGAATCATCCTCCCGGAGCCCGGCTACCTGGCCGGAGTGCGCGAGTTGACTCGCAAGTACGACGCGCTGCTCATCATCGGTGAGACTCACACCTTCAGTGCGGGCTGGGGCGGCATGACGATGCGCGACAACCTGGAGCCCGATGTCTTCGTAATCGGTAAGGCAATCGCCGGTGGTATTCCAACCGGAACCTACGGCCTGAGCGCGGAACTGGCCGAGCGTGTCATGGCTAGGACCGACCTGGACCTTGTGGACATGGGAGGCGTTGGCGGAACCCTTGCCGGAAACCCGCTGCAGGTTGCCGCGATGCGCTCTGCGCTCGAGCACGTTCTCACCAAGGAGAACTTCGCCAAGATGATCGACCTGGCCACCTACTTCACAAGTGGCGTTCAGGGCCTGTTTGACAAGTATGACCTGCCGTGGAGCATCAACCAGCTTGGAAGCCGTGCGGAGTACCGCTTTGCCAAGCCTTACCCTATCAACGGAACCGCATCGCTGGCCACCTACGATGCAGACCTCGAGGACTTCCTGCACCTATACCTGCTAAACAGGGGAGTGATGCTGACGCCGTTCCACAACATGGCGCTGATGTGTCCTACCACCACAGTTGCCGACGTTGACCGTCACAACGAGGTGTTTGAGGCTGCAATCCGCGAGCTGGTTGGCGCTTAGGAACTGAAATCAAAAAAGAAGGCCCGAGGTTATCCCTCGGGCCTTCTTTTTTGACGAACTGACTAGCCGTCGCGGGTGAGGCGGCGGTAGGTGGAGCGGTGAGGCTTGGCGGCCTCGAGGCCCATTCGTGCAATCTTGTTTTCCTCGTAGGACTCGAAGTTTCCCTCGAACCAGTACCACTGGTCCGGCTTGTCCTCGGTGCCCTCGTAAGCCAGGATGTGAGTTGCAACGCGGTCCAGGAACCATCGGTCGTGTGTGATGACCACAGCGCAACCCGGGAACTCGAGAAGTGCGTTCTCCAGGCTGGACAGGGTCTCGACGTCGAGGTCGTTTGTAGGCTCGTCGAGCAGCAGCAGGTTTCCACCCTGCTTCAGGGTGAGTGCCAGGTTTAGACGGTTGCGCTCACCACCCGAGAGCACGCCGGCAGGCTTCTGCTGGTCTGCGCCCTTGAAGCCGAACGCGGCCACGTAAGCGCGCGATGGCATCTCAACGCCACCAACCTGCATGTAGTCGAGGCCGTCGGAGACAACCTCGAAAAGGGTCTTGTTTGGATCGATTCCGGCACGGCCCTGGTCAACGTACGAGATCTTGACGGTCTCGCCAATCTTGAGGTTTCCGCCATCGAGGGTCTCGAGGCCCGTGATGGTCTTGAACAGGGTGGACTTTCCAACACCGTTCGGGCCAATCACGCCAACGATGCCGTTGCGCGGCAGGCTGAAGGAGAGTCCGTTGATGAGCGAACGGCCATCGAAGCCCTTCTGCAGGCCTTCGGCCTCGATGACGACGTTTCCGAGGCGAGGGCCAGGTGGAATCTGGATCTCCTCGAAGTCCAGCTTTCTGGTGCGGTCGGCCTCGGCCGCCATCTCCTCGTAGCGGGCCAGGCGAGCCTTGCTCTTGCTCTGGCGTGCCTTAGGGGATGAGCGAACCCACTCGAGTTCCTCGCCGAGTCGCTTGGCCAGCTTGGCGTCCTTCTTTCCCTGAACCTCAAGGCGCTCGGCCTTCTTCTCCAGGTAGGTGGAGTAGTTGCCCTCGTAAGGGTAGGCGCGGCCGCGGTCGAGCTCAAGAATCCACTCGGCAACGTTGTCTAGGAAGTAACGGTCGTGAGTTACCGCCAGCACCGCACCCGGGTACTTGGCCAGGTGTTGCTCCAGCCACAGCACGCTTTCGGCGTCGAGGTGGTTGGTTGGCTCGTCGAGCAGCAGCAGGTCTGGCTTTTCGAGCAGAAGCTTGCAGAGCGCAACGCGGCGACGCTCACCACCGGAGAGGTGGGTGACTGGCATATCGGATGGAGGGCAGCGGAGGGCGTCCATAGCCTGCTCCAGTTGGTTGTCCAGGTCCCAGGCGTCGAGGTGGTCAATCTGCTCCTGCAGCTTGCCCATCTCCTCGAGCAGGGTGTCGAAGTCGGCGTCTGGCGCGGCCATTTCCTCGGAGATCTGGTTGAAGCGGTCAACCTTGGCCTTGATGTCTTTCACGGCCAACTGCACGTTACCCCGAACGGTCAGGTTCTCGTCCAGCGGTGGCTCCTGCATGAGGATTCCCACGCTGTAGCCCGGTGCCAGGCGAGCCTCACCGTTGCTCGGGTTGTCTAGGCCCGCCATGATCTTCAGGACTGTTGACTTACCGGCACCGTTAGGGCCCACAACGCCAATCTTGGCGCCAGGGAAGAACGCCAGAGTTACGTCGTCGAGGATTACCTTGTCGCCGTGCGCTTTGCGCGCCTTGATCATTTGGTAGATGAATTCGGCCATGCGAATGCTCCCTAAAAGTGCTGATTTGCAGGGGGCTTCAGAAGTGAAAGGCGCCCACCGGCTGCTGCCCATAAGTTTAGCCGATAGGGGGAAAGCATTCCCGAGGCTTTGAGAAGGGCTTGCGTAAGGTGGGCGCCTAGGAGGGTCCGCGATTGGGGGCTACGTGGACCCAAACCCGGCGGCAGAGCCAGAGGGGGGAAAGCCTGCCGCCGGGAGTTTGTTAGACCAGTTCTGTCTCGAGTCCGGACTCCACCGGCTCATCCGCGAGTTCATCGCGCACCAGAACCGAGCGAGTGAATACGCTCGAACCCCAGGAGAGGTCGTGGCCGATGTGGTTGGCCTCAACCTCAACGCTGGTGCCTGCGCGGTCGCCGTTGTCCCAGTCGCGCACGCGCAGCCTGCCCTGCACAACTATGCGGTCGCCCTTGTTGATGGACTGAGCGGCATTGACGGCCAACTGACGGAATGCGGTGACGGTGTACCAGTTGGTTTCGCCGTCAATCCACTTCTGCTGGGTCTTGTCGAATCGGCGCTGGCTCGATGCCAGGCGGAATGAGGTGATTGGTAGGCCATCCTGGGTTACCAGGTGGCGCGGGGTGGTGGCAACGAGGCCTGAAATGTGAAGCAGCTCCATCTTGGAACCTTTCTGCTGTTGGGCTGAATGATTCAAGGTTGGCTGCCGTGCATAGGCGCCAAAACGCCTAAGGACGCTTCAGTGGAAAACTGGCGAAGAGGGAGTTGGTTGATTCCTAGGAGCGAATCTCCGGCACGCGAACCATGCCCTCCTGGGCAACGGTTGCCAAAAGAAGGCCATCGCGGCTAAAAATGCGCCCCAGAGACAGACCGCGGCCACCCTGTGCGCTGGGGCTCTCCTGCACGTAAAGCATCCACTCGTCAACCTTTGGCTGGCGGTGGAACCACATGGCGTGGTCTAGGCTTGCAGACTTGAGTCCCGGGTGGGTCCAGGCAATTCCGTGCGCCCGGTAGATGCTCTCCAGAATGGTGTAATCGCTCACGTAGGCCAGCGCGGCGCGGTGAAGCGCAGGGTCATCGGGAAGTTCGCCCAGGGCGCGAATCCAAACCGCCTGGTGCGGCACCCGCTGCTCGGGGTCAACCGCAAAGTAGATGGGCGAACCCACGTGGCGCATGTCGAACGGCCGAGCCTTGGACCAGTACTGGGCTATCGGATGCGGGTTTTCACCAATCAACGAGGCGGCCGAAGGCAGGGTCTCCGGGTCCGGCACGTTCAGCGGCATCGCGTCCTGGTGCTCCAGGCCAGGGTCGTGAACTTGGAATGAGGCAATCATCGAGAAGATTGGCTGTCCGCTCTGGAATGCCTGAACTCTGCGGGTGCTGAACGAGCGACCATCGCGCAGGCGATCAACCGAGAACGTGATGGGCTGATTGATGTCGCCGGCCCTCAGAAAGTAGCCGTGCAGACTGTGTGGGGTTCGCTCCAGCCCGTCTTCGGCTCCATCGATG
This sequence comes from Micrococcales bacterium, assembly GCA_046073865.1. Taxonomy (GTDB): domain Bacteria; phylum Actinomycetota; class Actinomycetes; order Actinomycetales; family Microbacteriaceae; genus Rhodoluna. The sequence continues at coordinate 7,001 of JBJTNC010000158.1, forward strand.
GTGCGCTGTGCGGCAACCAAACACTGGGCCAAGACCTGGCCACCAAAGATTCGCCCGTGCGGCATCCACTGCGATGGCCCGGTGAAGATGTCCTCCGTGGTTCTGGCGCCGTGGGCGTCATCCAGTGTGAGGGTTCGAACCATGTCCAGTAGTGGATCGGTTGGGATTGGAATCTGCATTTGGCACCTCTCACCGATAGTTTAGACA
>JBJTNC010000159.1:0-2277 GCA_046073865.1 Micrococcales bacterium
ATGCTCTGGCAGGTTGACCCAAACCTGCGACCAGAAGGAAAAAGCGGTGCCCTGGTCCGCACACTAGAGTCACACGTCGCCTATTACGAGCGTTGGGCCGAGAGCTGGGAATTTCAGGCACTGCTCAAGGCAAGACACCTAGCGGGTAACCGCGCCCTTGGAGAGGCCTACGTAGCCGCGATGAATCCAATGGTTTGGGTCAGCGCTAAGCGCGAGAACTTCGTGGAGAACGTTCAGAAGATGCGCCAGCGCGTTCTTGAACACATCCCGGGCAACGAGGTTGACAGGCAAATCAAGTTGGGCCCGGGCGGGCTTCGCGATGTGGAGTTTACGGTGCAGCTGCTTCAGCTGGTGCACGGCCGCTCAGATGACACGGTTCACCAGCGTGACACCATCGGTGCCATCAACTCCCTGCGAGAAGCGGGATACATTGGCAGACCAGAGGCCCAACTGTTCGCCGATTCCTACCGTTTCCTTCGCGCCCTTGAACACCGCATTCAACTTTCTGAGTTGAGGCGAACCCACCTTATGCCCACCGATCCGGAGCAGTTGCGATGCATTGCTCGTTCGCTAAATCCGCGATGGAATGCGCAGTCTCTCTTGGACACCTGGGAGCAGACAAAGGCCGAGGTCAGGGGACTCCACCAAAGAATCTTCTTCCAGCCGCTGCTCTCGGCCGTTGCTCGTCTCGATGACGCCTCATTGAAACTCACCGATGAGCAGGTAACCGACCGCCTCGGGGCAATCGGATTCCTCGATCCAGTCGGCGCGCTCGCCCATATTCGAGCCCTGACGAGTGGTCTCAGCCGCAGGGCCGCCATACAAAAGCAGCTGCTTCCTGTGCTACTGGAGTGGTTTGCTCGAGGAGCTGACCCCGATGCAGCACTGCTGGCTTTTAGGCGACTGTCCGAGGACCTGGGTGACTCGCCGTGGTACCTGAGGATGCTGCGCGACTCCAGTGGCGCCGCGGAACGAATGACCCAGGTTTTATCCAACTCAAGACTTGCCACCTCGCTATTCGAACGCATGCCTGAGGCGGCCGCCTGGTTTGAGAAACCCGAGCATCTGGTTCCAATGACGGCCGACGAGCTCGCAACCGAGTTCGAGGCGATCAACGATAGGCACACCGACACGCAGGCGATTGCCGCCGCTTGTCACCACATTCGCAGGCGTGAAACGCTCCGCATCGCCATCGGTGCTGTCCTTGATGATCTTGGGATTGACGAGGTGGCCGCGGGGCTCAGCGACCTTACCGAGCAGTATCTCAAGGCGCTACTGACGGCGGTTCGCAGCAATAGCTCGGATCGCATAGACGGCCACAGACTCGCGACCGCGGTTGATTTCGCCATCGTAGCAATGGGGCGCTTCGGTGGTCAGGAGATGGGATTCGGTTCTGATGCCGACGTCATGTTCGTTTATCGCGCCATGCCGGGCATCGAACCCGAGGTTGCCCAAAAGGCGGCCGAGCGAATCGTTACCGAGCTGCGGAACATTGCCATGGACTCGGTGCTGGAGTTCGAGCTTGACCTTGATCTGCGCCCCGAGGGCAAGAAGGGCGTCATCGTCCGCTCGCTGGACTCCTACGCCGTCTATTACGAGCGCTGGAGCGACTCCTGGGAGGCGCAAGCGCTTTTGCGCGCCAGGCTCATTGCGGGATCGCCCGCGCTGGTTCAGGCATTCGAGGAGATCATCAACCGCTACCGGTATCCGCAGACCGCCAACCCAAAAGATTTGGTTGAGATTAGGCGCATTAAGGCCCGTGTCGAGACTGAACGCCTGCCACAGGGTGCTGATCCAAGGAGGCATCTCAAACTTGGGCGCGGCTCCCTCTCCGATGTGGAGTGGCTGGTCCAACTGCTGCAGCTTGAACACGGGGGAGTGCACCCCTCGATTCGCACGCCTAAGACCCTCCAGGCGCTTCGCGCCTGTGTCGCAGAGGGTCTCATCGCTGCGGCAGATGCAAATGTCCTAGAGGCGGCCTGGATTCTGGCTTCCCGTGTTCGGAGTGCGGCTGTGCTCTACACCAACAAGCGCAACGACGTTCTTCCGCACGACCGGCACCAGCTCGAGGGTATCGCTCGAATCTTGAACTACCCGCCCTACAGCGCCTCTGCTCTAGAGCAAGACTACCTAGCTGCCACTAGGCGAGCCCGCTCGGTATTTGAACGCCTGTTCTTCGCTTAGTGCACAAAGGTTTTGCCAACAGAAAAGGGCCACACCTTGCGGTGTGGCCCTTTTGCAATGGCTCGGGTGATTACCCCAGCGCCGATTTCGACT
>JBJTNC010000160.1:0-17999 GCA_046073865.1 Micrococcales bacterium
CCTCGGAGTTGATGCTGGAGTCCTTCTCGATGTAGGTGTCAGTCTGCGGCACGTAGGCCTCCGGCTGGTAGTAGTCGTAGTAAGACACGAAGTACTCGACGGCGTTGTTGGGCAGCAGCTGGCGGAATTCGTTCACCAGCTGGGCGGCAAGCGTCTTGTTGTGGGCAAGCACCAGGGTTGGCCGCTGCACGGCCTCGATGAGCCACGCGGTGGTTGCACTCTTACCGGTACCGGTGGCACCCAGCAGAACAACGTCCTTCTCCCCCGCGTTGATGCGCTTGGCAAGCTCGGCAATAGCCGTAGGTTGGTCACCCGATGGCGTGTACTCGCTGATTACCTCGAAAGGCCTAAAGCTGCGTGTGGTCTCCATTTACGAACCCAAACCTTCCACGCTGCCGTCGGCGTTGAAAGTCAGGCGCTCGCCGGGTTTGACGCTGCCCTCCTGTGCAAGCTTTGCCTTGGCTGCGGCCTCGCGCTCAAACTGCAGGTAGAGCTTGCCGGCATCCTTGAGCATTAGACCCATGTCCTGATTGGAGTTGATGATGAAGTCCGCTGCGTTGGCGCGCTGCGCCGGAGTGGCCTGATTCTTGATTCGCGCCAAGGCCTGCTCGGCTGTCATCTGGCGGTTCTCGGTAAGGCGACGCACCTGTTCCTCCAGCGGAACCTCAACCGTAACAATGCGGTCGAAAGGCAGGTCAACCCCAGCCTCAACCAGCAGCGGCACGTTGTAAACCACGATGGCGTCTGGCTTCTGGGCCTGAATCTGGCGGCTGGTCTCCTCGCGCACCATCGGGTGGGTGATGGCCTCGAGGGCTTTTCGCTTTGCTGGATCTTTGAACACAATCTCGGCAAGTGCCGCGCGGTTCAGGCTGCCGTTCTCATTCAGCACCGATGACCCGAATTCGGCCTCGATTGCTGCAAGGCCTGGGGTACCTGGCTGAACCACCTGGCGGGCAATCTGATCGGCATCCAGGTGCACCGCACCCAGGTTTTGCCAGTGATCGGCAACCGTGGATTTACCCGATGCAATGCCGCCAGTTAGACCGATGAGAAACATGAGTAAAGCCTACGTTAAGTAAAAATCTACTCAAAAACATAACCGCTTGAAAGCCTTTGAAGGAAGGAATTGGGTTTTGGAAGCAATCAGATTAGAAAATTGAACTGCCTACAGTCCCTCAGCAAGACACATTCAAAATCAAATGAATGCGGACTATCTCGAGACTTTCAAGTGTGTGAGACTTTCTTTTCCCCGCAGGACCTCGCCTTTATTAGGTAGGGATCCACCTTGACTTGGAGCTTACATTTCGCTCACATGGAATTGAATTAGAGCTCTAAAGGCTTTGGGGAAGAAATCCAAAGTTGGCTGGCTTTATTGATATCTTTTGAATGACCTGTAAAAGCCTTTTACGAAAGGCCAGTGTTGCGAGAAATTTAGGCTCGCTACAAATTTTCCTATCACATAAATCAGTACATATGCCGATAACAACATCAGGCTAGCCTCTATTATTAGGCCGATATTCCTCAAGAATATGACTGGAAAAAAGAAATATAGCTTTAGTTCCAACAACTTGCGAAGGGCTTTGGCTTCGAGCTTACGGGTTGGGGTTTCCATTTTGGCGCGATGGTATCCAATATCAACTCCGAACATAAAGACGCAAATTACTACTCCTAAAACAACTGCCCAGAGGGTAACCAAAATGTCCAATTGTTGTGCCGAGCTTTCTATTTTCGTCTTTGCGGTTTAGGTGGGATTGGGCGAGGGCCAGGTTTTGGTGATGGCTTTGCTCCGGGCTTGATTGACAAATTCGGGAGCTTGAGTTGCTTTAGCAGCTCCTCAGCGGATCTCTCACCTACATAACTTAGAAGTGCCTTTCTTGCGCCTTCTAGTGTGGTGAATGCCTCCATGCCCTTACCGCCAACAAAGACGATAACATTCGAAGCTACTGATTGAATCACTGAGCCCCAGGAGTTCAATACGCTCTGACCAGCTGAATTTAGTTTCTCTAAGCCTAGATCAAGTCCTACTAGACTTGAAAACTCTGCTGTGAGGATTGCGCAAGCTCCCTCGGTGACAGCGGCACACGCAGCACCGAAAGTCAATACCGTAAGTGATGCTATCGCGTCCCAAATATTTCCATGACACCCCGTGAAGTCATTCCTGTTTACCGGATCGTTCGGGTAGTTGTATGCGTTTTCGTTGCCGCCTGGTACTGGGTCTCGGCTGGTGAACCTGCCCATGATTGAGTTATAAACACGCGCTCCCATGAGAATGAGGCCTGAAAGGGTGGTGGCTTTCTCGGCTTTTCCTGCCCAACCGTATGTGATGCCTGCGTCTTGGGTGGTGGCTACTGTTTGTTGGTTTCCGTATTCGTCGTATTGACTCCAACTATTGAGATATGGCGTAGCTGTATTACCTACAGTGACGGTGGATACCGTGTCTCCATGGATGTCTTGGATTTGCAGGTTTTGTTTACCGTCAGGACCGGTAATAATCGGCAGAACACCAGAGAGGCCTGGCAGGTATTTGGTTATGCCTGGGTTTGTGCCGCCGGTAGTGACGCTGTAGCTTGGTGCGCTACTTGCATCTGTGTAGTGTTTGGTGGTTACGGTGGGTGTTGGTCCGCCAGTGTTTATGGTTTCTACTGTTTGCCTGCCAGCGGCGTCGAGTGTGTAACTGGTGGTTGTGGAGCCTTGGGTGATGCCTTGGATTGAATCATCAGCAAAGTAACTCAGAGTAGCTGATTGCCCGTTAGGTACATCAACACCAGGAATAGCTGTTTCACGCCCTAACGCGTCATACACATATCCGGTGTTGGTGATCCTGGATGCAAGATCATAACTGTGGCTTTGGGTTGCTGGGTTTACTGCAGCGCAACTGGTTGTGGTGTCACTGTATGTTGTTTTGCTTAGCCGGTTGCCGTTGGCGTCGAAGACATAGTTGCGGGTTTGGCAGCCACCGGTTAGCCAGTCTTTGGCTTGGGTGAGTCTTCCGTTGGAATCATATTGGTAGGCACGGTTGTACCAGTAGGGTTGCGTGACCTGGGTGGTGGTTGGAGCGTTTTCGAAAGCTGCTTGGCCTTGGGTGTTGTATTGGCGGCTCCACGCAATATTCCAGGTAGTGGCGCCGACTGTGCCGGTAATGGTTTGGTTGAGGACTTGACCCCGATAGTTGTATCCGAAACTCTCGGAAACACTGCCTGGTGCGGTAACCAACGTGGTTTGGCCGTAGTCGTCGAAAGCCGCTTTATAGGTTCCGACATTGGTTAGTGTTTCTTGGGTTGCTAGGTTCCGGTACTCGGTAACACCAGTGGCATCGGTTCCGCCGTAGCTATAGTTCACGATCGAGGCAGGGTCAGTGAAGGACGCGATTTGTCCGGCACCGGTTTGCCCCATAGGGACATAAGTTGTGGTGCTGCCTTCACCGAACTGGTTCACATACGTGACTTGTCGCCCCCACGAGTCATACGTGTAGCTGATCGTGCCTGATGTGTCGCTGATGCTGGTGTTGAGGCCGGTAGCGGCATCGTAACCGTAGGTGACGGTTGGGACATTGGCGGTGGTTAGGTTTGTGGTGGAGACGGTTTTAGTGAGCACTTGTCCGTCGCTGGTGTAGCTCAGGGTTGTGGTGCGGGTAGTGCCGTTGCTGGTTTCAACCTGCTGGCTTGGCCTCAGATAGTAGTCGTAAGTTGTTACCGTGGTTGGTGTCACACCAGCGGTTGCGGCTCCTAATGATCCTGTTTGGCAGGTGAGGCCCGCCCATTCCGGATGCGCTCCACAGGCAGGATAGGTGGTGTTTGCTGCCGCCGAATAATAGATTGTTTGCTGGTCGCCGTAGTCGTTGTCGCCCACCGTTGATAGTGGCGAGAAGGTTTCGATGGTGTTGCCGTCACTATCAAACACATACCGGTGTGTGATGGTGTTGCCGGTGAGTCCCGTGGTTACTGTGGTTGCTTGGCCTAGATTCCAACCAGACACCGCACCAGTTACTGGGTCGTAACTGTTTTTGGTTTGGGTTACCAGGCTGCTATCGGCCGGTGGTACATACCCTGGTTGGCTGGAACCGGTCAAAGCATCGGCTACACCGATTGTGATGGTGGTTGGTAGTTGATACGGCAAACCAGCCAGGTTTTGGTTGTTGTTTGGCGCTCCCTCGTCATACACATAAGAGGTATGCAGCCTGGTGGTGTCGCCTAGCGTTGCGATTGGTGCCCAGACGTCGGTTATGTGGCTTCCAGTGTTAATGGTTTTGCCATTGACTGTGTAGGAGTCGTTGTATTTGGTTACCGTCGCATACGAATCAATGAACGCTTGCGACATGGTTTGGTTATTAGCGGCAAAGCCTTGCAACGCGGCAATAGCCTGCGGCGTGAAAGACCGAACCGCTTCGTTTAGGTCGTTGTAGTCGCTGGCTGTATAGACCCAAGCAGTTTTGCCTGGGTTGGCGGTAGCAACCGTGTTACCTGAAGAATCCACATAGTAGAGGTGCGCATAATGTGCATCAGTGGTGTTTAGGTTACCTGGAAGGTAGCTGGATGGGACATGGTCGGCTCCGAACACTGCCACCGAAGAAGTGGCTGCATCGGTTCCTAAAAGGTTTGCAATGCTGGATTGTTGCGGGAACCCGGCAGGTGGCCCTGTGGTTGGTATCGAATACACGAATGATTCAATAACCGGGGACGTGCCTTGATAGTCGCGGCTAACTGACTGTAGTTGACCAGCAGTGTTGTAGTTGAAGTGGTAAGCAGCTAGTCCTGCCGGGGTCAGCGACGTGATCCTGGTTTGACCATTGGCACCGGTTGCGTCGTAGCCATAGTTGGTTGACCTGAGAGTGAGTTGGTTAGTGACGGTAACCAGTCTCTTGTCGCTGTTGTATAGGTAGGTGACCTGTGGCGTGGTGACCATAGTTTTGGTTGCCGGGTCATAGGCTGTGTAGCTTATCGATGAGACTTGACCTGCCACATTACCTGGAATAGAGGCTGTGGCTGTTGTGGCATCCGCATAGGTGACGTTTAAAGCCACACAACCTTGAATAAGTGTGGTGCAGCTAATACCGGTTGCTGCTGGTGCGAGGATCCTAGTGACTTGACCACTGCCATTGGTTTGATACGTGGTGGTGTGGTTTGTTGCAGCCTCAGTTACAGAGACTGGTATCCAACCCTTATCCGGGGACGTCATCCTGTTCCAGATCGTTACTGTGCCGTCTTGCTGGGTGACGGTGAGTTGTTTACCACCAGTAATGGCGCTGACGGTGGCTTGAATGTTGCTAGTGGTGGCGGTATCGCCTTCAGCCGTGTAGGTACCTAAAGGATCCAAACCTGCAGCGGTACTGGTATTGAAAATAATTGGTTGGTTGCCACTAGATAGGAATGCGAGGTGGCTGTCGGTTTGGGTGGTGTCCACGATTTCGCTGCCAGCCATACCGGCGCCTGAACCATCGAAGGATGCTACCCAGCCGGGTCCGAAACCATTATTGGGATTAGACACCAACGTGTTGCCGCTGAATGAGCGAGTGGAGCGGGAGACTGTTACTGCTCCTAGACCGGTTCCGTAAGACACATCGGTTGCAGTGAATGAGTCTTCACCGGTAGCTAAAGCAACTGTGGCTGGTCCTGCCTGGGTGGTGGGATAGTTTCCACCGAACGCTTGCGGGATGCGTTGAACCGTGAGTTGCTGCCCGTTACTGCTGTTGGTGCAGGATTGGCTGGTTACTCCGTTGGTTACATAGTTGAAGCAGACCTGTATATCAAGGTTGGCGTTATCGGTTCCGGTATTGGCTTCCAGCGTTGACCACACATAACCATTCAGTGTCACTGCATCGGTTGTGTTGTTAGCAGTGACGGGTATGCCTGACCTTGCAGTAGTCCAGGTGCTGGTGCCAGTGTTACGCCATTGGATACTGGCCGTCACGGTGGTTGCAGTTGTTGCTTTTGGTGGGGCTGCTGCAGTGATAGTTACCGTGTCGCTCGTTTTAGAAACTTTCGTTGGCGTGGTTGCGAACGCAGACCCGTAAAGCAGTTGATAACTCGAAGCGTTGGCGATTCCGGAACCACTGAAGGTTGTGACCGTCAACACGTGGTAGTGGTAGGTGGAGGGGATGCTGACGCCAAACGTTTTAGCTGCACCAGCGGTTAGTGCAATGGTTTGCGTTGGTAGGTCGTCCATTTTGTAGGTCACGTATTGCGCCGCGGAAGGCAATAATGATGCCGGGATTGTGATGTTGCAGGAGTCCGTCATCCAATATGGTGGCGGTGCGGAAACCCAAGAATTGTTTGCCCTCGTGCAACTAAAGCTTGCAGCCTGCGGCAGGGCTTTCGTCAACGTGAAACGAGTAAAGAAACTCCAACCATTGTTGCCGGCACTGTTGCGGGCGATCGCCCGCACATAATAGGTGGCTCCTTCACCCAAATTGTTGGGGACAGTACAGGTTGCTGGCGCACCGGAAGCAGTCACACCAGTAGTGCATGTGGCTGCCAAGTATGCTTGCGACAAAATATCGCTGGTCAAAACATCGAACTCGACAGTGTATGGGTCACCATCAGGATCGGTAGCGGTACTAGTGAATGTTGGTGTCAAAGCGGTGGAGTAATCCACACCGTTATAAAACCCGCCAGGAGCCAAGACAGGGTTCGACGCTATCCCTGGAGCCCGATCATATGTGATTGAAAGTGACGGCCGGTTGCTGGCGGCGTCAACAGAGTTGAAGGTTTTCCAGCCAGTGTTCAAAGTTTCCGGGGCACGCAAAGCAAACCCAGCCGTGGAACCCAAAGCCATTGCGGCTTGGTAGTCGACAACTGTTTTGGCGTCAATGTTTAACCAGCCAGCAGCACAAGCAGACGAATAACCTTTAGCGTCCGTAATGCTCGAATAAACGGAAGTATTCAAAATACTGGGTTGGGTATTCCACGTGGTGGAGTTTGTTGAAGGATCCGACGGATACACATACAAGATGGACGGTGTGCAACTGGTGGCCGAAGACTCCCACAAACTCAGTGTGGCTGACACAATCTTGTTACCCGCCCAGTTAGCGGTAGGGAAAGTCAAAAAACTTCGAGCAACCGAAGTACCACCGTTTTGAGTGCCAACCTGCAACGTGCCAGGGTTCAATGTTTGAAACACTGTCGTCGGCGACCCAGACCGCACATAAGTATCACTCGAAGGCGTCAACGTGATAGCCGGATCAACCACAACCGGATAAACAGTCGAAGGGTCTGTTAGGAAGGTATCGGAAGGATTCAAAACCACGGTCGCTGTATCACTACCGGTAGGTTGCGTGACTGTGGTGTCAACGGTTGTGAAGTTGCCTGGCTCGGACGTATACCTGCTAGCAGATGAATCCCACATGTATGGCTTATCCACGGTAGCCACCTGATCGGTACCGTCAGAAACCGAAACACTTCCGTCCGGATTCAACTTGGTACCAAGGCCATCCATCGACACTGGCAGGTCCAAAGAAGCAAAGCCGTCAACCGGTTGTTGTTTGATAATGAAGAATTCTTCAAAACCGGTAGCAGTGACCGTGAGTTTTAAATCAACTCCAGGCCGAACGTCCGAATAAGTAGCCGACGAACCATCCAACACAGGCGCAGGTAGATCACCATTCCAGCCGAGCTCGATAACGCTACCCGTATCAGTAGTCACAGAAACAAGACCGTTAGCCGCCACTTCGCTAGCGGTTGCTTGGCCTGAGAAACTGATCGGATACAAGCCAGAAACCGGTGACACCCGGCCGGAAGCATCAGCCGCCAACGTGTAATCAAGGCTCCGCCAACCATCCGCGGCAGTAGCTTCCGCTACGCGGATAGGAGCCGATGCTTCATCGGAAGTATAAGAACCGTCCGGGTTAGCCCAAACGGTTGTAGTTTCAGTCCGATCCCCCAAAATCTCGATCTTATGATTCAAAGCAATCGCTTTAGAATGCCCGGAAACCTCATCAGGCGCAGTGTAAGACTCAGCAGGCAAAACATCAGCGCGAGCAGGAGCAATCCCAAGACCGAGGAACGAAGCAGCCAGCGAGAAGGTAGCCAAACCAGCTGCAACTGCCTTGAAAGACACAGAATCCCCCACAATCAACGACGATGTTGGAAGAAAACTATCAGCCCCAGGAATTCCCAAACCCGCCAGTTATCAAAACTTAACCTTAAGATTTTGGAAAAAGCAAAAGGCCCACCCCTCGCGGGATGGGCCTTTTGACTAGGTGCTTACTTGGCGTTGAGCTTGTCGCGCAGTGCTGCGAGCGACTCGTCGTCTGCCAGTGTGCCGGCCGAGGCCGACTCCGAGCCGTAGCTGGTTGGTGCGGCGTCAGCCGAACCAGCGGCAGCGCCGGTGCTCTCAGGAAGGGTAGCTGCAAGAGCGTTGAACGCTGCAACCTGGGTCTTGTGGCTCTCCCAACGGGCGTGAGCCTCAGTCCACTCCTTCTCCCACTTGGCGCGAGCGTCCTCGAAGCCAGGCTTCCACTCGCTGGTGGCGGCGTCAAAGCCCTCTGGGTACTTGTAGTTGCCCTTCTCATCGAAGTCTGCAGCCATACCGTACAGAGCTGGGTTGAAGTCGGTGCCCTCTGGGTCAACCTCTTCAACGGCCTGCTTGAGCGAGAGCGAGATACGACGACGGTCGAGGTCGATGTCGATTACCTTGACGAATACGTCCTGGTTGACCGATACAACCTGCTCGGCCAGATCGATGTGCTTGCTCGAGAGCTCGGAGATGTGAACCAGACCCTCGATGCCGTCTGCAACGCGAACGAACGCACCGAAAGGAACCAGCTTGGTGACCTTTCCAGGTGCGTACTGGCCGATAGCGTGAGTACGAGCGAAGACCTGCCATGGGTCCTCCTGGGTGGCCTTGAGCGATAGCGACACGCGCTCGCGCTCCTGGTCAACCTCAAGAACCTCAACGGTTACTTCCTGGCCAATCTCAACAACCTCGCTGGCGTGCTCAATGTGCTTCCAGCTCAGCTCGGATACGTGAACGAGACCGTCCACGCCGCCGAGGTCGATGAAGGCACCGAAGTTTACGATGCTGGATACAACACCAGTGCGGATCTGACCCTTGGCCAGGTCTGCAAGGAAGGTGCTGCGGCTGGCCGACTGGCTCTCCTCGAGGAGTGCACGGCGGCTCAGAACTACGTTGTTGCGGTTCTTGTCAAGCTCAAGGATCTTGGCCTCAACCTTCTGACCCAGGTATGGGCCGAGGTCGCGGACGCGACGGAGCTCGATGAGGGACGCAGGAAGGAAGCCGCGGAGGCCGATGTCAACGATCAGACCACCCTTTACAACCTCGATGACAACACCGGTAACGGTGCCGTCTGCTTCCTTGACCTTCTCAACGTCGCCCCACGCGCGCTCGTACTGAGCACGCTTCTTGGACAGGATGAGACGGCCTTCCTTGTCTTCCTTCTGAAGAACCAAAGCCTCTACGGAATCGCCAACCGAGACAATCTCGCTAGGGTCGGCGTCGTGGCGAATCGAAAGTTCGCGCGATGGGATGACACCCTCGGTCTTGTAGCCAACGTCGAGGAGAACCTCGTCGCGGTCAATCTTTACAACGATGCCTTCGATGAGGTCGCCATCGTTGAAGAACTTGAGGGTCTTTTCGACTGCTGCGAGGAAGTCCTCAGCGGAGCCGATGTCGTTTACAGCAACCTGGGTTGCCTTGCTGGTGGTCATGTAGTTTTTACTCGATTTGGGTTTTTCTCGGGTCACGGCAAGACTTCACCAACTTCAAAATCAGATTCTGAAACTCGCGATTCGCGTCTCACCGCAACAATTGACGGTTTGTTGCACAAGTGTGCCATTCAAGACTAGCGCAGTTTTCCGCGTCAGTCCAAGGAAAAACCACCCGTTGCGCAAACGTTGCGTAAAGTTTCCAAGCCTAGAAAAGCTCGTGCAGCGCCTCTATCAGCTGCTGGGCGTTGGCTTCATCGGTGGCTTCAAAATTCACCACGATGGTGAGCTGCTCATTTTGCCTTGCACCCAGGGTCATCAGGCTCAGCACAGAGTCACCGCGAACGGCCTCCTCACCGGCGCGGCCGATGGTGACGGCGAGGCCAAACTCCCCCACGATGCGCGCAAACTCGGTGGCCGGGCGGGCGTGCCAGCCATCCACCTGGTGAACGGTTACAACGGTGGTTGCGGTTGGCATCAGTGGCCCGCTTCGTCCCAGTTGACGCCAACGCCAACGTGCACCTCAAGCGGAACGCTCAGCTCAACAACGTTTGCCATGCGCTCCTCAACCAGCGCGCGCAGGGTGTCTAGCTCGCCCGCGGCAACCTCAAACACCAGTTCGTCGTGCACCTGCAGCAGCATGCGGCTCTTGAGTCCCTGCGCCTGAATCTGTTCGGAGATCTGGTTCATGGCCAGCTTCATGATGTCTGCCGCGGTGCCCTGGATTGGAGCGTTCAGCGCGGCTCGGCGGGCGTTCTCGCGCAGCTGGAAGATCTTGCTGTTCAGGTCATCGAAGGGGCGGCGACGACCGAATGTGGTTGTGGTGAAGCCCTCGGTTTTGGCAATGTCCACCACGCGGGCCAGGTAGCGCTTTACGCCGCCAAAGCGGGCAAAGTAGTCGGCCATCAGCTGCTTAGCCTCGGCGTTGCTGATGCGCAGCTGCTTGGCAAGGCCGTACTCGCTCAGGCCGTAAACCAGGCCGTAGCTCATGGCCTTTACCTTGGAGCGCATCGGGGTGGTTACCTCCGATGGCGCCACGCCAAAGATGCGGCTACCCACAAAGCGGTGCAGGTCCTCACCGGTCTTGAAGGCCTCAATCAAGCCCTCGTCCTCACTCAGGTGCGCCATGATGCGCATCTCAATCTGGGAGTAGTCGGCGGTCAGTAGGGTCTCGAATCCCTCGCCAACCTCAAAGGCTGCGCGAATCTGGCGGCCGCGTTCCGTTTTGATTGGGATGTTCTGCAGGTTTGGGCTGTCCGAAGAAAGGCGGCCGGTGCTGGTGCCGGTCTGGCCGTAGCTGGTGTGCACCCGACCATCGGTGCCAATGGCCTTCAGAACAATCTCAACCATCTGGCGAATCTTGCTGCTCTCGCGGTGCGCCAGCAGCTTCTCCAGGAACGGGTGCTGGGTCTGCTCGTAGAGCTCGTTCAGGGCGGCCGCGTTGGTGCTGAAGCCGGTCTTCACGGTCTTGGTGCCGGTCATGCCCAGCTTGTCAAACAGAATGGTCTGCAGTTGCTTAGGTGACGCCAGATTCACCTCCTCACCGATGATGGCGTAGGCCTCCTGGGCAATCTGGTTCACCTCAGCTCCAAGCGCCTCAAACTGGGCCTCCAGCTTGGCGCGGTTCACCCGAACGCCGTGGTGTTCCATCTGGGCAAGTACGGCGCTGGATGGAAGCTCAACCTGCGAATAGACCCGCAGCTGCTGCTGCGCGTCCACCTGCTGGTGCAGTTCTGTGGCCAGCGTCAGCGAAAGCCAAGCATCCAGCGATGGGTCGGTCTCGTTGTCGTCAATCAACGCCGATGGGTCTCCGCGCTCAACGCTTAGACCTAGGTACTCCCCCGCGATGTCATCCAGGCCGTAGCCACGACGAACCGGGTTCAGCAGGTAGGTCAACAGCAGAGGATCGTAGTCAAAGCCGTTGGCTACATCGTTGACCCAGGCGTTGCCGGTTGCGCCAATCAGGCGGCGCAGGTTGTTCTTGGTGTCAAACATGGCCTTTGGTGCGGCAGCGTCCTTTAGCCAGCCACCGATGCTCGCCAGCGCGGCCTCCAGGTTTGGCACAACCACGCTCAGGCGCTCGGTCTCGCTGGCCAGCCCAAGTCCAATCAGGCTGGCGTGCTCTGGGTCCGGCCCCGCAAACTCCAGGCTCACGCCTACAAGGTTGCGGTGTTCGGCCAGCCAGGCGGCGGCTTCATCCAGGCTGGCCCTGCGGCTCGGCGGTAGGTCGACGGCGGGCGCCACCGGCGCCTCGGCCTCGGGGGCTCGGTCCTCGGCGGCTGCATCGAGACTGGCCGCGGTTGCGGTCTGGGTGCCGTTGGTGCCGCGCTGGCGCAGCACGCGCTCCGTGAGCGTTTTGAACTGCAACTTGCCAAACACCTGACGCACCTTGGCCTCGTCAACCGGGCCAAGCAAAAGGCCTTCGTCCAGCTCGAAGTCAAACGGTAGGTCACGCACCAGGTGGTTTAGGCGGCGGTTGCGCACTGCCAGCTCGCGGTGTTCACGCAGGCTCTCGCCAACCTTGCCGGTGATCTCGTCTGCCGCGGCAAACACGCCATCGAGGCTGCCGTATGCCTGCAGCCACTTTGCGGCGGTCTTTGGGCCAACGCCAGGAATGCCAGGGAGGTTGTCGCTGGTCTCACCAACCAGCGCGGCTAGGTCTGGGTACTGCTTGGCGTGAACGCCGTACTTCTCGTAGACGGCTTCGTCGGTCATGCGCGCCATGTTTAGCACGCCCTTCACCGGGTAAAGGATGGTGGTTTCTGGGCGAATCAGCTGGAAGGTGTCGCGGTCTCCCGAGACCACGTAAACGGTGAAGCCTTGATCGGCTGCTTGGTCGGCCAAAGACGCAATGATGTCGTCCGCCTCAAAGTTGGTGCGGGTGATCGTGGTGATGTTCATGGCGGCCAGTGCCTCTGTCAGCAACTCGGTCTGGCCAATGAACTCCGGTGGTGTCTCGCCGCGGGTGCCCTTGTACTCGGCGTACTCCTCGGTTCTAAAGCTGGAACGCGAAAGGTCAAAGGCAACGGCAAGGTGGGTTGGGCGCTCGTTCTTGAGAATCTCGAGCATCATGCTGATGAAGCCGTGCACCGCGTTGGTGTGCTGGCCATCGGAGGTCTTGAAAGAGTCTGGGCTGAGCGCGTAGAAGGCACGGAACGCCAGCGAATGGCCATCGATGAGCAGCAGAGTAGGCTTTTGCGTAGCGTTCATGGCAACAAGCCTAGACGCTCCCAAAGACAAAAATGGAGCCCACAATGTCTACACCAAAGCTGAGTCCGCAGGCAGCCGAGCTATGGGCGCAGCGCCAGATGGGTGCGCTGGCGGACCGCATGGGAATTGAGCTACTTGAGCTGAGCGCCGAGCGCGCTGTGGCCCGCATGCCAGTTGAGGGAAACACTCAGCCGCTTGGGCTGGTTCACGGCGGCGCCTATGTGGTTATTGGTGAGTCGCTGGGCAGTTTTGCGGCCAACGTTTGGGCCGCGCCAAACGGATTTGCCGTGGGCATTGAGGTCAATGCCTCTCACTCGGGCTCGGCTCGCGAGGGTTGGGTTACGGCCACCTGCACGGCAATCAGCCTGGGCAAGACCATTGCCATTCATGAGATTGTGTGCACCGATGACGCCGGGCGCCGGCTCTCCACCGTGCGCATCACCAACCTGATCAGGGAGCGCCGCGAGGCGTAAGTTTTAGGCGTCTGCCTTTGGCGCGCCAAGCTGCTCGATGATGGTCTTGGCCACCTCAAGCATGGTGAGGCGGCGGTCCATCGAAGCCTTCTGAATCCAGCGGAAAGCCTCTGGCTCCGTGAGGTTCATCTTCTCGTTGAGCAGGCCCTTGGCGCGGTCAATGATCTTGCGGGTCTCAAAGCGCTCGTTCAAGTCTGCGATGTCGGCCTCAAGAGCGGTGATCTGCTCGTGGCGGCTTAGGGCAATCTCGATGGCCGGCTGGAGGTCGCTCTGAGTCCAAGGCTTTACCAGGTAGGCCATGGCGCCAACCTCGCTGGCGCGCTGCACCAGCTCCTTTTGGCTAAACGCGGTGAGCAGCACAACTGGAATCTTTAGCTCGTTGATTTTCTCCGCGGCACTGATGCCGTCCAGCTTTGGCATCTTTACGTCCAGAATGCAGATCTCCGGCTTGTGCTGGGTGGCCAGCGCAACGGCCTCCTCGCCATCGGCGGCCTGAGCCACAACCTCGTAACCCAAATCTTGCAGAGTCTCGGCAAGATCCATGCGGATCAGGGCCTCGTCTTCGGCAATCAGGATTCGGCGTGCGGTGAATTCATCGGACATGCCGTTTACTTTATTAGAAAACCGGCCGCGGTGGGTGGCGCTTTGGTTGCGATATACTAGAGACACACTTAAGCCGAAGTGGCGAAATGGCAGACGCGGAGCACTCAAAATGCTTTTCCGAAAGGAGTGCGGGTTCGAGTCCCGCCTTCGGCACAAAATTCCAGCGATTGGGATTAATTTCCTCGGGGAATGTCACGGATGGTAGGCCACAGGCAACTCAGAGTCCTGATGTCAAAAATGAATTGGGCCGATACCAAATTGTTTTAGTGCACACGCAGGTTGACCGGTGTAAACGATTCTTGAAACTAATCCGTTGGATGTATGCACTCCAATAACAAACTTTGTTGATCCCTCTTGGACTGCACATTTGCTATTGAAATTCTCGTAGGTGAGCAGCACTTTGTCCCCTTTGAGAAAATCGGTGACAAGCAGGTGCCGGCCTACCAGGGTTTTTCCATTTGCACTTGCAGTCAGCCAGAATTTGTTCGCGTTAGCCATTTCCGCGGCGAAACATTTCGTCGGCTTGATGTGTGCTGCGCCAGACGCTAAGCCATGCTCATGCGACACTTTCAACGGCATGGCTGAAATCAGCGTGGAACAAGTGGCATTTGATGCCGACGCCTGGGGTAATTCTCCAAGAAGTGAACCAAAGACAAGCAAAGAGCACAGTGCTATGAGAATGTAAACTCTTTTCTGAAACTTGACTTCTGGCATCAGTAACTCCTAATAAAGGTCATTACAAAAGACATATTGTCTGAGCCGAGGCTCCCTGTAGATTGGAGGTAGTTCAACGAGTCTGAAGTTTTTGTGTCAATACGGGTCACAGTTGATCGGTTTCCAATCGGGTACCAAGTTGAGTTAGATCCAAGTTCTACCTGGCAGTTTGAGAATGGAATTTGCCCATATCTTGAGAGATAGGCCGGTAGCGGGTCTTCAGCAATGCATTCACCGACATTTCCGTTGAACGACCAACCTTTGGGAGGGTTAGAACTGCAGGCATGTTTCACGCCGGTCGTCTGGTCTTCCATGTAAAAGTAGGCAGTATTTGTTGAGGACTGGAAACTCATGTTGTTATAAATCACATCGCCAGTATTCAAAGTCCAGTTTGATTGGTTGCAAAAGAATGTTGGGGCTGCAGTACCGGCAAACTCGGTCCATGGAACAAACTTATTTACGTTGCCTGGACTGCACCACCCAATCCCCTGTTGGACAAGGTCGTTCCCGTTGTAAGTGTTTCGTCCTCCTAACCCAACCCAAGCGCCCACTCCGTAATCGGGATAGTTAGTGCAAGAAGGCGAAACAGCGGGGACTGTGAAATTTGCTTTCACCGCTACGTAGGCCGTGTTAACGATATCTGGAGTGCCCACCCCATAACCGCCCCAGTTTAAGTACTCGGTAATCGGCATGAAGTGGGTTTGAAACGCGCTAAGTGATGACGGTTCCGCTACAAGGGGAATATGTGTTTCCGCAGAAACGTTCACATCTGCATAATCGCTGAGCCAGTTGGCGTAAGCTTTTGCATCCGTTGGTCTTGGTGGAATTCCCATTTTAATAAGGTCTTGGTCAGTAGATTCTTCGAGGACAGTGCGAGTAATTCCGGTTGCGATTGTTGTGGTCTGGCCATCGTTCGAAAGTGTAGTGACAATGTCAACGCCATTATCTACCTGCTGAGTTGAGACCGCCTGCAAGTCGGGCGAACCTGCCTGCGATGCCGTTGCTGGGGTAGTCCTGAAACTCAGGATGCTGCATCCGATAACCAAGATAAATGTGGCTAATTTTATTTTTTTCATTTCCCCCACCAAATTTAATCTTCCTACAGTGTCACAGACAATATCACAGCACATGTGCATCAAATAACTATGCGCCTGTACTGAATGATTATAGGTTGAAGATGTGGATGTCAGGCAAAATGGTTTTTGTGATTACCCTCATCTTTGACGGCGACTGTGGCTTCTGCACCACAGCCGCTAGTTGGGCCGTGCGCCACTCCAAGGTTCCAATCCACTCGCTCCCCTGGCAGTTCACCGATGTCACGCGCTTCGGCCTCACAATCCCCCAGACACAGTCGCACGTCTGGATGGTGGTTGACGACCAGAAATTCCGCGGACACGAGGCCGTGGCCAAGTGGCTCATCCTGCAGCCAAACAGGCTCTACAAGGTGGCTGGGCAGATCATGTTGATTCCGCCGTTCTGCTTCATCTTTGCTGGGCTCTACCGCCTGGTTGCGCGTTTCCGCCACAGGCTACCCGGTGGCACACCGGCCTGCAAGCTCCCAGGCGGCCAGGTTTCAAGCCGATGACCCGTCGGTAGGCTCTTTTTCCCTAGCAAGCGTTTTCCAACGGGCCATCGGCGGTGCCAGCATCGTTGATGACACTCAAATAGAAACACCCGAATGTTTCGGAATTGTTAGCGCGCTGCGTCATCTTTGAAAACAAAAAACCAGGCCCACCCGTAGCGGATGAGCCTGGTCTTTTAGTTTGGATTGTTATTCGCCCTGGAAGGCTGGAACCACGCCGTTTACGGCGTCGCCAACGCGGTGAACGCGCAGCGAGTTGGTGGAACCTGGGATGCCAGGAGGGGTACCTGCAACTATGACAACCTCTTCGCCAACCTTGGCCAGGTCGTTGGCGAGCAGTAGCTCGTCAACCTGGAACATCATCTGGTCGGTATGCTTGACCGGCGCAACCAGGAAGCTCTTGGCTCCCCACGAGAGCGCGAGTCGGTTGCGGTTGGTCTCGCTCGGGGTGAACGCCAGCAGTGGAACGCTGGAGCGCAGACGCGAAACGCGGCGGAACGAGTCGCCAGACTCGGTGAAGACACAGACGTACTTGCAGCCGAGCAGTTCCGCGATCTCAACGGCGGCCAGCGATACAGCACCCGAGTGGGTGTGAGGCTTGGTGCCGAGAGGCGCGATGCGGTCAATACCGTGGTCCTCGGTGTTCTCGATGATCTTGGCCATGGTGGCTACGGTCTCGACCGGCCACTTTCCAACCGAGGTCTCGCCCGAGAGCATTACGGCGTCGGCGCCATCGAGGATTGCGTTTGCAACGTCGGAGGCCTCTGCGCGGGTTGGGCGCGGGTTGTCGATCATCGACTCGAGCATCTGGGTGGCAACGATGACCGGCTTGGCCCAGCGACGGCTAAGCTCAACCGCGCGCTTCTGAACCAGCGGAACCTGCTCCAGCGGAAGCTCAACACCCAGGTCACCGCGGGCAACCATGATGCCGTCGAAGGCATCGATGATCTCCTCGAGAGCCTCAACGGCCTGTGGCTTCTCGATCTTGGCGATGGTTGGCACGAAGATGCCCTCCTCGGCCATGATCTCGTGCACGCGGACGATATCGCTTGCGTTACGAACGAACGAGAGGGCGATCATGTCAACGCCCAGCTTCAGACCCCAGCGGAGGTCGGCCTCGTCCTTCTCGGACAGTGCAGGTACGTTTACCGCAACGCCAGGAAGGTTGATTCCCTTGTTGTTCGAGACGTTTCCTGGAACCTCGACCACGGTGGTTACGGTGTCTGCGGTGACCTCAGTCGCCTTTAGAGTTACCTTACCGTCGTCAATCAGTAGCAGGTCGCCAGGCTTTACGTCGCCACAAAGACCCTTGAAGGTGGTGCCACAGATGTCCTTGGTGCCTTCAACCTCGTTGATGGTGATCTTGAAAACGTCACCCTTCTCAAGCATGTGAGGGCCGTTGGCAAACTTGGCCAGACGGATCTTCGGACCCTGGAGGTCAACGAAGATTCCAACTGGTTTGTTTACGTCGGCTGCGGCCTTACGAACGGTGCGGTAGATCTCCTCGTGAACGTCATAGCTTCCGTGGCTAAGGTTCATGCGGGCTACGTCAACACCGGCTTCGATAATTGCGCGGATGTTTTCATAGCTTGAAGTTGCCGGACCTAGGGTGGCAACAATCTTTGCGCGTCTCATTTGTTCCTTTTTCGGTTGGGTTCTCGGTTGATTTTACCGAGAATGCTTCTGTTTAACTCTTTAGCTGTGAATCGAAAATGCTTTGTCGGTTGGCTTGACCGGTGCAGGTAGCTCGGTCTTGCC
>JBJTNC010000161.1:0-7860 GCA_046073865.1 Micrococcales bacterium
CAGCACCAGGCCGATGGCCTTGGCCGCGCCGGTCGAGGTGGGCACGATGTTCAGCGCGGCGGCGCGGGCGCGACGCAGGTCGCTGTGCGGGCCGTCCTGCAGGTTCTGGTCTGCGGTGTAGGCGTGAACGGTGGTCATCAGACCGTGCTGGATGCCGAAGGTGTCGTTGAAGACCTTAGCCAGCGGAGCCAGGCAGTTGGTGGTGCAGGATGCGTTCGAGATGATGTGGTGCTTCTCGGAGTCGTACAGGTGCTCGTTTACACCCATAACGAAGGTGCCGTCCTCGCCGGTTGCAGGAGCGGAGATCAGAACCTTCTTGGCTCCTGCCTCGATGTGCTTCTTGGCGTCTGCTGCGTTGGTGAAGCGACCGGTGGACTCGATTACGATGTCAACACCCAGTTCACCCCAACCCAGGTTGGCTGGGTCGCGCTCTGCCAGAACCTTGATGGTCTGGCTGCCAACGATGATGGTGTCACCCTCGACGCGTACGTCGAAAGGAAGGCGGCCGGTTACGGAGTCGTACTTGAGGAGGTGAGCGAGGCCCTTAGGGTCGCTGAGGTCGTTTACAGCAACGATCTCGAGGTTCGAGCCCTTAGCAAGCAGAGCGCGGAGGTAGTTGCGGCCGATGCGGCCAAAACCATTGATACCGACACGAGTGGTCATTGGATTCTCCCGATTGTTTATTGAATGGGTGCGCCGCGTTTTGACGCCACCGGTTTGCAAATTTGTTGCAAGTTTCACGGACCACGCGTCGTTGAGTGGAGACACCGACTAGAACATCGGTGGTGCGTCAGGCCGTTGCCGGCCCGACAAGTAACACCTTTAGATTACCAGCAGACCGCCAGTTTGGGCGCGAGCCGCCTCAAAACGTGCCTGTACGTCTGGCCAGGAAACAATGTTCCAGTAGGCCTTCACGTAGTCTGCCTTGACGTTCTTGTAGTCGAGGTAGAAGGCGTGCTCCCACATGTCGAGCATAAGCAGCGGGATGCTGGCAGGAGCCAGGTTTCCCTGGTGGTCGTACAGCTGCTCGATGATCAGCTTCTGACCCAGGGTGTCCCAGGCCAGAATGTTCCAGCCGGAACCCTGGATTCCCAGAGCCGAGGCGTTGAAGTGCGCCATGAAGGCGTCGAAGGAACCGAAGAACTCATCGATGGCCGCTGCGAGCTCACCGGTTGGCTTGTCGCCGCCCTCTGGTGAGAGGTTTAGCCAGAACACGCCGTGGTTGATGTGGCCGGCCAGGTTGAAGGCCAGGTCCTTCTGAAGCTTGTTGATGTTACCCAGGTTGTTGTTGGCGCGGGCCTCCTCCATTGCCTCCAGGGCAAGGTTGGCGCCGTTCACGTAGGCGGCGTGGTGCTTGTCGTGGTGCAGGGCCATGATGGCGCCGGAGATGAATGGCTCCAGGGCACCGTAGTCGTAGGTGAGGTCTGGGAGGGTGTACTTTGCCATTTTGATACTCCTGTTTTTGGGTTCTTAGTCAGATTCTAAAACTTTTATTTGAACAATGGGTGGCTATTGAAGCGGTTTCCGCATTACTCGTCGATGTCTTCCGGCAGGAAGGCATCGGTTGCGGGAAGGCCAAGGTCTTCGGCCTTCTTATCGGCCATCGCCAGCAGGCGGCGGATGCGCCCCGCAACCGCGTCCTTGGTCATCGGTGGGTCTGCCAGGTGGCCAAGTTCGTCCAGCGATGCCTGCTTGTGCATTAGGCGCAGCTCGCCAGCGTAGCGCAGGTGTTCCGGTACGTCTTCGCCCAGAATCTCTAAGGCGCGCTCAACGCGGGCCCCGGCGGCAACCGCGGCCTGAGCGGAGCGGCGAAGATTGGCGTCATCGAAGTTGGCCAGGCGGTTGGCTGTGGCGCGAACCTCGCGGCGGAGCCGCAGCTCCTCCCACTTGATCACCTGGCTGTGCGCACCCATCTGGGTGAGCATGGCAGAGATTGCCTCGCCCTCGCGAATAACCACGCGGAACAGGTCGCGTACCTCGCGTGCCTTGGCTACAACGCCCAGACGGCGAGCAACACCCACGAGGGCCATCGCGGCCTCGTTTCCGGGCGCGGTGATCTCGAGCGAGGCCGAACGGCCCGGGTCGGTCAGCGAACCGCGAGACAGGAAAGCGCCGCGCCAAACCGCGCGGGCCTCGTCCATGGAGCCCGAGACCAACTGGGCCGGAAGCCCGCGAACCGGGCGACCCTTGGTGTCGACCAGGCCGGTCTGACGGGCCAGAAGTTCGGCTTGGTTGAGCACTCGCACCTGGTAGCGCGAGGTGCGGCGGATGCCGGAGGCCGAGATAACGGAGAGCTCGCTGTCGATTCCAAACAGTTCGATGAGTTCCTTGCGGACTCGTCGTGCCAGCTGAGCGCTGTCCAGCTCAACCTCGATGGCGATCTTGCCGCCAATGAGGTGGAGTCCGCCCGCGAAGCGCAGAATGGTGGAGAGCTCAGCCACCCGAACCGTGTTCTTGGTCAGTTCGATGCGGGCCAGTTCGTCTTTGACCTCGGCCGTTAGCGCCATGGTTATTCCCTGCCTAAGTCTCTGTGCTTCACCGATACGGTGACGTCGGCCAAACTTGCCAGCCTGGCCGCTATTTCGTTTACCAGTGCAACCGAGCGATGCTTGCCGCCGGTGCAGCCGATGGCGATGGTTGCGTAGCGCTTGTTCTCGTTTAGGTACCCCCGAAGAACCGGTTTGAGCGCAGCAACATATCCTGCCACAAATTCTTCAACCCCGTTTTGTGCTAGCACGTACTCGGAAACCTCGGGGTTCTCCCCCGTGAATGGCCGCAGGCGCTCGATCCAGAACGGGTTTGGGATGAAGCGGGCGTCTGCCACCATGTCTGCATCCGATGGAAGACCGTACTTGAAGCCAAAGCTCATCACGGTTACCTGCAGCCTGGAGCTGGCGGCGAAGGAAAAACCGTCCGCGATTCGATTACTCAGCTGGTGGATGTTGAGGTCAGAGGTGTCCACAATCACGTCCGCGGTCTCGCGGATGCTCAGCAGCGCCCTGCGCTCTGCAGCAATGCCATCGAGGAGAGTGCCGCTGGCCTGCAGCGGGTGCGGGCGGCGAACGTTTTCGAATCGCTTCACCAGGGTGGCGTCGTTTGCCTCCAGGAAAAGCACGCGCACGTTCACATCGCGGTGGCGAACCAGGTTGAGGTTGTCCTGCAGTTCTGCGAAAAATTCGCGGCCGCGCACATCCATGACCACCGCGATGCGCTGCATGGGGGTCTTTGCCATTGTGAAGAGGTCGGCGATTGGGCCGAGCATCTGTGGCGGAAGGTTGTCAACCACGTACCAGCCCAGGTCCTCCAGCGCGTTGCCCACTGTGCTTCGGCCGGCACCGGACATGCCGGTCACAACAAGCAGCTCGGGCTTTTCGCTCATGAATCCTCCAGATTTAGTAGAAGTCTAGCCCCGCGCGACACGCCGATGTTGGGAAACTCAGGACTTTACTATTCGCCCACGGCTTCAACGATTTGCTGCGCCAGCACGGGTCCGATTCCGGCAACCTCGGCGATCTCCTCGGCGGTTGCCTGCTTTAGGCGTTTTGCGGAGCCAAAGTGCTTCAGCAGGGCGTTCACGCGCTTCTCCCCCAGGCCGTTGATGGACCCCAGTTGGCTTGCGATGGAGCCCGAGCGCTTCTTGCGCTGGAAGCTGATGGCGAAGCGATGGGCCTCGTCGCGCAGGCGCTGCACCAGGAAGAGCTCGTCTGCACCTCGCGGCAGAATCACGGGGTAATCGTCATCGGGCAGCCACAGCTCCTCGAGGCGCTTCGCGATTCCCACCACGGCGAGGTCCGTAACGCCGGAGTCGCGCAGGGCGCGCGCGGCCGCGTTCACCTGCGGCTGACCGCCGTCCACAATCAACAGGTTCGGCCTGTAGGCGAATCGGCTCGGGGCTGCGTCCTGCTGGGGTGTCTCCGGCTCCGCCAGGTACTTTAGGCGGCGCATCAGAACCTGGTAGATGCTGTCGGTGTCATCGGTGGTTTCCGCGATGGCGAAGTGCCGGTACTGGTCCTTCTTGGGCAGGCCGTCCTCGAACACCACCATCGATGCCACCACGTTGGTGCCGCCGAGGTGCGAGATGTCGAAGCACTCGATTCGCAGCGGGGCCTCCGGCAGGCCCAGGGCGCTCTGCAGGGCAGAGAGCGCGTCGGCGCGGGCCGTGAAGTCGCTGGTGCGGCGGTTCTTGTACATCATCAGCGAGTGCTTGGCATTGGTGAGCGCTGTCTTGGCGAGGGCCGCCTTGTCGCCGCGCTGCGGAACGCGCAGGTCAACCTTGGAGCCGCGCCGCTCGCTCAGCCAGCGCGATAGCTCGGTCTTGTCCTCGGGTAGCTCTGGCACCAGAACCTCACGCGGCACCTCGATGGGCTCCGCTCCCTCCGGGCTGTCGTATACGTTCTGGAGCACGTACTCCACCAGCTCGCCGAGGTCGCGCTCCAGCTCCTTGTCAACCACCCAGCCGCGCACACCGCGGATGCGGCCGCCGCGCACGATGAACTGGGCAACCGCGGCGGCCAGTTCGTCGTGGGCTATGGCGAAGAGGTCGGCGTCGGTCTGATCGGTGAACACCACGGTGCTCTTCTCCAGCACCCGCTCCAGCGCAACGTAGTCGTCCCGCAGCTGGGCAGCAAGTTCGTACTGCTGGTCATCGCTGGCTGCCAGCATGCGTTTTTTGAGTTCGGCCACAATCTTGGTGTCGCCGCCGCCCATGAAGTCTATGAAGTCGCGCGCGATGGCCTTGTGCTGGTCCGAGGTAACGCGGCCAACGCAGGGGGCGGCGCACTTGCCAATGTCTCCCAGCAGGCAGGGTCGTCCGGAGCGCTTGGCTCGGTCGAAAACGCCCTGGCTGCAAGAGCGAACCGGGTAAACCTTGAGAAGCGTGTCAACGGTCTCGCGCACGGCCCAGGCCTGGGTGTAGGGGCCAAAGTACTTCACGCCCTTCATCTCGCGGTTTCGGGTGATGAAAACGCGCGGGAAGGCATCGGAGATTGAAACCGCCATGTAGGGGTAAGACTTGTCGTCCTTGAAGACCACGTTGAAGGGCGGATCGAACTGCTTGATCCACATGAACTCCAGCTGGAGTGCCTCGTACTCGGTCTTGACGATCACCCACTTCACATCGCAGGCGGTGGTGACCATTCTGCGGGTGCGCTCGTGCAGGCTGTCCAGCGGCCCAAAGTAGTTGCTGAGGCGGGCTCGCAGGCTCTTGGCCTTGCCAACGTAGAGCACCCGGCCGTTTGCGTCTAGAAAGCGGTAAACGCCGGGCCCTACCGGGATTTCACCGGTTTGGGGGCGCCAATCCAGCTCCTGGGCCATTTGCTACAGCATCTCCGCGAGGAACTGACCGGTGTAGGAACCCGGCGTCTTGGCAAGCTGTTCCGGCGTGCCCTCACCGATGATGTTGCCACCGCGGCTGCCACCCTCTGGGCCAATGTCAACCAGCCAGTC
This sequence comes from Micrococcales bacterium, assembly GCA_046073865.1. Taxonomy (GTDB): domain Bacteria; phylum Actinomycetota; class Actinomycetes; order Actinomycetales; family Microbacteriaceae; genus Rhodoluna. The sequence goes on from JBJTNC010000161.1 coordinate 5,446, forward strand.
TGCGCACTTGATCACATCGAGGTTGTGCTCGATTACCAGGACCGTGTTGCCCTTGTCCACCAGGCTGTTGAGCACCTGGAGCAACTTGCGAACGTCCTCGAAGTGCAGACCGGTGGTTGGTTCGTCCAGAACGTAGATGGTGCGGCCGTTGGAGCGGCGCTGCAGCTCTGTGGCCAGCTTCACGCGCTGGGCCTCACCGCCGGAGAGCGTGGTGGCGCTCTGACCGAGGCGCACGTAGCCGAGGCCAACGTCAACCAGGGTCTCTAGGTACCGGGCAATGGCGCTGATCGGCGCAAAGAACTCTGCAGCCTCGGCGATAGGCATCTCAAGTACCTCGGAGATGTTCTTTCCCTTGTAGCGAATCTGCAGGGTCTCGCGGTTGTAGCGCTCGCCGTGGCAGACCTCGCAGGCAACATAGACGTCCGGCAGGAAGTTCATCTCGATTCGCAGCGTTCCGTCGCCGGAGCAGGCCTCGCAGCGGCCGCCCTTCACGTTGAACGAGAACCTGCCCTGCTGGTAGCCGCGGGCCTTGGACTCTTGGGTCTCCGCGAAAAGCTTTCGGATGTGGTCGAACACTCCTGTGTAGGTGGCGGGGTTGGAGCGCGGGGTGCGGCCGATCGGCGCCTGGTCAACGTGGACCACCTTGTCCAGCAGCTCGATTCCCTCAACTCGGGTGTGCTTGCCGGCAACGCCCTTGGCACCGTTCAGCTTGTTGGCCAGCACCTCGTAGAGCACGTCGTTCACCAACGATGACTTACCGGAGCCGGAGACGCCGGTAACGGCCGTCAGTACGCCGAGCGGGAACTCCACGTCAACGTTCTTGAGGTTGTTTTCGCGTGCGCCAACCACCTTTATCTTGCGGGCTGGGTCGATTGCGCGGCGCTTAGCCGGGGTCTTGATGGACTCGCGGCCGCTCAGGAACGCACCGGTCATGGAGTTTGCGTTCTTCAGCAGCTCCTCGTAGGTGCCGGAGTGAACCACGGTTCCGCCGTTGACGCCGGCTCCCGGGCCGATGTCAACCACCCAGTCGGATGCCTTGATGGTGTCTTCGTCGTGATCAACCACGATCAGGGTGTTGCCGAGGTCACGCAGCTTGACGAGTGTGTCGATGAGGCGGCGGTTGTCGCGCTGATGCAGGCCGATGGAAGGCTCGTCCAGAACGTAGAGCACACCTGTGAGGCCGGATCCGATCTGTGTGGCCAGGCGGATGCGCTGCGCCTCACCGCCGGAGAGCGTGCCGGCCGCGCGCTCAAGCGAGAGGTAGTCGAGGCCGACGGCCATCAGGAAGTCGAGCCTGGCGCGGATCTCGCGCAGCACCTGGGCCGCAATCTTCACGTCTCGCTCGTCCAGGGTGAGGTCATCGAAGTATTTGACGCACTCCCCCAGACTCATGGCGGCAACATCGGCGATGCTGGCTCCCGCTACCTTCACCGCTAGAACCTCGGGCTTTAGGCGGCGACCCTCACATGCGGGGCACGGAACCTCGCGCAGGTAACCGGCCATGCGCTCGCGCGACCAGTCGTTGTCTGCCTCAAGGTACTTGCGCTCCAGACGCACCAGCACGCCCTCGAAGCCGCTGGTGTAGCGGATCTCGCGGCCGTAGCGGTTCTTGTGAGTCACCTTCAGGTTGAAGTCGTTGCCGTAGAGAATGGCATGGCGGGCTTCCTCCGGAAGCTCCTGCCAGGGGGTGTCGAGCGAGAACTCGAGGTCGGCTGCCAGGGTCTCCAGCATGCGCTGGAAGTAGTGGAACACGCCCTTGCCATGGTTGCTCCACGGCAGGATCACGCCATCGTTGATGCTTGCTCCAGGGTCACCGATGACCAGGTCGGCGTCAACCGCCATCTTGGTTCCAAGACCCGAACACTCGGGGCAGGCGCCGAAGGGGGCGTTGAAGCTGAAGGTGCGCGGCTCGATCTCGGTCAGTGTCAGCGGATGCTCGTTTGGGCAGCTCATGCGCTCGCTGAACACGCGGGTGCGGGCGGAATCCTTGGCGTCGAGATCAACGAAGTCGATCAGGATGCGGCCGCCGGCCAGCTTCAGGGCGGTCTCAACGCTGTCTGTTAGGCGGCCGATGATGTCGCCCTTGGCAACCAGGCGGTCAACCACAACCGAGATATCGTGCTTGAAGGTCTTCTTCAGGGGCTCGGCGTCGGAGAGCTGAACCGTTTCGCCGTCAACCACCGCACGGGCAAAGCCCTGGGTCAGCAGTTCCTTGAACAGGTCAACGAACTCGCCCTTCTTCTGGGTGACAATTGGCGCAAGCACCTGGTAGCGCGTGCCCTCCGGTAGGTCTAGCAGCTGGTCAACAATCTGCTGCGGGGTCTGCTTGATGATGCGCTCGCCGCACTCTGGGCAGTGTGGCACACCGATGCGCGCCCAGAGTAGTCGCAGGTAGTCGTGAATCTCGGTGATGGT
>JBJTNC010000162.1:0-8978 GCA_046073865.1 Micrococcales bacterium
GTTTTGCAAGCAGGATTTCGGGGTGGAACTGGCTGAGAACAAGCACTCCGATGATTGCAAACATGCCGAATGCAATGAACATAGAAATCGACAGTGGTGTGGCCGATGCAGCCTCGCCGAGGATTGTGGAGGCGACGATCACAGCGACCATCGGGTCAATGACGGTGAGACCCGCGATGACAAGGTCTGGTGGACCGGAAGCGTAAGCATTTTGAGTGAGCCAGCCGCCGAGAGCGGCGCCGACAACGAGAATGACCACTGCAACGAACGTCAGGAGCGTGAAGTCGTGCTGGAATAGGCGCTGGATTACCACCTTGGTCAGGGTTGCCAGGAATCCATAGAGAACTCCGGCCGCCATGATGAAGTAGATTGCCTTCGCCTTCGGCTTTCGAATCATGAAGTAGATCTCGGCAGACAGAATCACGACTAGAATCGAGCCGATTTGCAGGATTTGAGAATCCGTCAACACGTATTCCTTGGCGATGGTTGACGCGGTTGCCACAAAGCCACCGATTCCGATGACGCACAACCCAATCGCAACTCGCGTGGCACGATTCAGCTTGGTCTTGTTGATCCTCGCGTTAAGTATGGAAGTAACCAGCAGGCCAATAGCCCCGAGCGGCTGAACAACGATTAGTGGGGCCAGCGATAGTGCCGCAATCTGGCAAAGAAAGGCCGTAGTTAGAAACACGGATCCCAGAAGCCAGCGACGACGACGAAGTAGCTGAAGCATCTGCTTCAGGTTGACCGCTCCGTGGGTGCGAACCCCCTTGCCCTGCTGCTCCCCCACCGCGTCGTTTTGCCACTGTGCACCGAAGGCCATGGCAACGGCGCCAATCAGAGCCAGGCAAACCGCTACGTAACGCAGGTCTAGGCCGTGAAAAATTTTCATCATCACTAGATTACCGCCACCTGTATGGGTCAGCAGGAGTCTCGCAGTGCGATTGGTAACCTTGACTAATGACCGTTCGCAGAATCTGCATCACTGGTGAGCCAGTCCTTCACAACCGCGCCCTAGAGGTAACCGAGTTCGATGAAACTCTCGCCACTCTCGTTTCCGACATGTACGACACGATGGACAAGGCGCCTGGAGTTGGCCTCGCCGCCACCCAGGTTGGAGTTGGCCTCAGGGTTTTTGTATACGACTACGAGGACGCCGACGGTAATCCGGTACGGGGAGAAATTATCAATCCTGTGCTTGAGGTGGGGCCCATCGAATCCGGCGAGGCTGACTGGGACACCGAGCAGGAAGGCTGCCTAAGCGTACCGGGCGAGCGCTTCCCGCTGAAGCGAGCTGACTGGGTCAAGGTCTCCGGAGTAGATCTGCTGCAGCAACCCGTCAACATCGAGGCCACCGGTTGGCTTGCGCGCATTTTCCAGCACGAGTACGACCATCTTGACGGCATTCTTTACGTTGACAAGTTGGTAGAACCGCACTTCAGCGACGCTAAAAAGATTGTGAAGATGAACGAGTGGGGCAAGCCGGGCCTAACATGGCTGCCGGGCAAGGACAAACTCGAGGGCTAAGAACCTACGAGCGGTTTTATTACACCAGCTTCATAGAGCGCCAGATACAGCTGGTGCCTAGTTGCGAGGCCGAGTCTGCGCTGCATGGAGCCTAGGGTCTCGTTGACTCGCTTGATGGACAATCCGGTGCTGTTTGAAATCTCGTCGAATGAAATGCCGGATCCGATTGCATCCAGAACTCTCTGCTCATCAGCAGGAAGGTCCACCAGACGCAAAAGCCAGCGTTGATTTGAACCCGACAGAATCCCCTGGTTGGCGAAAACGCGGTTTACATATTCCGTGTCAATGGATTCGCGGGTTTGCCCTGCCCTGCGCACCCGATCTATTACGGCCTGCGCCGAATCCTCCTCGGTAACGGTGCCAATAGCGCCGGCACGGATGGCTTGGAGCTCCATCTCTGGCGAACCGAATGGCCCAGTGAGCACGAATCCGGGCAGGCGCGTCAGCCCATCGGAGTGCCTGCGCAGGAAGCGCTGAATGGTCTGCAACCCGGAAAGATTCTGAAGCCTGTTGTCCACCAAAATAACGTCCAGGCTGTAGTTGAGAAGCTCATCGATGGCTGCGAGTCCGTCCGAGCCCTCGTAGACGATGTCGAAGTCGCGCTGGGTGCCGAGTAGCATCCTGCGACCGTCTCTAATCTGCTTGTTGCCAAACAGGAGGCCAATGCGAATGGTTCCGGCCATCTGCTAAGCCGTTGCCCTGTACTCGTCGATTGACGGGAAGATCGCGTTTAGGGTGAAACCAATACCGGGAACGGTGTGTGCCTCTACGGAGCCCTGGAAGAGTCCGGCTCGCTCGCGCATTCCGCGAATGCCTGGGCCGTCCACCTCCTTGGTGAGGGAATTGAGGTCTTCCTCAATCAGTTGGCTTGCCGTTGCCTCGCCCACCTCGAGGGTTGGCTCAAACTGGCTGCCGTTGTCCTTGACCAGAACCTGCAGACCGTTCTCCGACCAAATGATGTCGATGTCGACGTCACATCCCGGCGCCGCGTGCTGCTTAATGTTGTCAACTGCATCGAAGACGATGCGGTAGATAGCTAGCTCGGCTGATGCAATGAGCGGGAATCGCTCACCCTGATGGTTGATTCGGGTGTTGTATCCGTCCTCACGCAGTTGAACCGCGAGGACCTGGAGGTCGTTCAGGTTAGGCGGAGCCGCGGCCACCTGCACGGAGCGGTTGAGCATGTCGTAGAGGCGCCTAATTTCACCCTGAGTGTCACGGATAAGTTCCACCAGTCGATCCAGCGTTCTGGGTGCCACCTCGGCGTCGATGCGGGCCGCGTAGCGGGCGCCATCGGTGAGGGTGAGCATTGCGGAAAAACGCTCCAACACCATGTCGTTGATGTCAGATGCGATCTTGAACCGCTGGTTTTGCTCTGCCATCTCGAGCATGGTTCTTAGGTTGTGGCGTTGAACGATATCGCGTTCTTTGCTGGCGGCACGTTGAGCGAAAAATTCCATGAGGAAGCCGCCGAGGAGCCAGGCGAAACCCGCCACGCCCACGATTCCAACGCTCAGGAATACGAACGACCAGGTTCTTCCGGAGTCGTTGTAGATGGATATGCCAAAGAACTGGGTGCTGAGCGCCGTCTGGTAGGCGGCGTAGTGGGCCAGAATCAGCCCAGAAGTAACCGCAGCGGCTAGAACCCCTAGGCTCCAGAGTCGCTTGCCGAATGCGGCCGAGAGGAATACCACGAGCGCCACGCTGAATCCACCAACCGGCGGCGCTATGCCAAGCATGGTTGTGGCTACTGCGCCGGCTACTATGAGCGCGATGCCGAGGTAGGCGAATCGGCGGAAGAAGAAGAAAGAGAGTCCGAAGAGAGCCGAAGCGATGAGACCGTCCTTACCCTGAATGGCGAGGTCGGATGTGCCCAGCCCCAAAGCAAAAATGGCACCGATGAGAACATCTGGTAGCCATTTTTTGGTTTGGATCCACCTGAACATAGTGGCCTCCTTGAGCGGTGACGCTTTATTGGCTCCCCGACTTGGACTCGAACCAAGAACCCTCCGGTTAACAGCCGAATGCTCTGCCAATTGAGCTATCGGGGAATGCGCCTTTCGGCACTCGAACTACTTTAGCAATATTCTTCGCGGTTGCCAAACTGAAACAGGCGTGTCAGTAGCCAAGTTTTTTATCGACCAATCCAACGAGCCCTTGACCGGCAAAATGCCTCTCAACATTCTCGCGAATGCGCTCGGCGAAGAGGTTCGTGACTTGAACAGGAGTGTCGGCGGTGTGAGGCGTAATCAGAAGATCCGAACGTCCCCAGGCCGGGTGCCCATCGGGCAGGGGTTCAGGATCTGTTACATCGATAGCCGCCCCGGCAAGCACGTCACTATCGAGCGCCGAGAGTAAATCTTCAGTTACCACGACACCGCCGCGGGCGATGTTGATTAGGTAGGAACTGGGCTTCATGCGAGCAAGCCTTGCCCCGTCGAAGAGACCCCTGGTCTCCTCCGTGAGCGCGCAGGCAAGGATTACAAAGTCAGCCTCGGGAAGTACGTCATCGAGTTGGCTTATGCCCACTGTTCTCGCCGCGTCCTTGAGTGGTGCATTCGCTCGTCGAGCCACTGTGACTCGAGCGCGAAAGGGTGCGAGCAGCCTAAGAAGTTCTTCGGTTATGCCGCCGGCGCCAACTATCAACACGTTCGCGTCGTACAGCGACACAGCGAACTTCTCACCCCAGGATGCTGCTCTTACACGCTCGGGAATCTTGCGCCCCATGGCCATGCAGAGCATTAGGGCGTGCTCGGCAACCGGCTCACGGTAGGCGCCTTTGGCCGAGGTGAATGTTACCGGCCTGTCCAAGAGGTGGGAGAAGGCATCGATGCCCGCCCATGGCAGCTGCACCCACTGAAGCTGCGGGTTGCTGTCGAGAATCTGCTCGAGTTTCTCCACCTGCCCGTTAACGGTCCAGACCAGGGACTTCACATCGCCCGCCATGCGAACCGGCTCTGCGCCGGCCTGCCTCACTGCCGAGTCGAACTCTGGAAGCGAGGAAGGTTCGAGAGCCACCCTGAAAGTGGTCATCTACTCCCCCATCAGTGAGCGGCGCTCACGCTCGATTTGAATAAGGTCGCGCTGGATGGCGTCGTACTGCTCCTGATTGCTCACGCGATCGGTTCGCCCAAGACGCGAGAGCAACTCAGCCTTTTCCCTGGTGAGGGCCCGCTCAAGCGCCTTGGAGATGACCGCCTTGGCGTATTCCAAAACCTTGGATTCGTCCTTGACCGGCAGCTCGGCCGCCGCGAGACCCAAGAGCTGCCCCTGCAGGGAATCGGGCAAAGCCTGCTGGATGCGCGCCAGCCAGGTTTCGGCGGTGCCATTCAGGGCGGCCACGATGCCCTGGAGCACGGCGCTATGGGCCTGGTAAACCATTCCCACCTTGGCTAGGCGCACCAGCTGACCCTGGTTGAATGCCTGCGGATACTGAACCAGAACCTCGAGAGTCTGCCGCTCCACCATGGCTACGGGATCGCGTGGATTTACGGGCGGGTAGGCGGCTGCAGGCTGTGGCAGAGACTCCGGGTTTGTCGAAGGCGCTGCATCCGTGCGCATCGGGGCCACGGCCTCTGCCTTGGCTCCCCTTCCCACCTCTCCGATGATCCTGTTTATGTCCTCGACCGGCAGCGAGACCCAAGAGGAGAGCTCGCGAGTGTACGCCGGCCGGAGCGCTGCGTCGCGAATGCCCACGATGATGGGGGCTGCGGCCCGTGCCGCGGAAACCCTTCCCTCAAGAGTGTTGAGGTCATACTGCGCCAGTCGCTGACGAATGGCGAACTCGAACAGCGGTCGCTTTCCTGCAATCATGTCGGCAACGGCCTCGTCACCGCGCTGTTGACGTAGGTCACTCGGGTCCAGTCCGTCAGGACCGACGGCAACAAAAGTATGCGCCTGAAACTTGTGGCTGTCCTCGTAGGCGCGCATTGCGGCCTTTTGCCCGGCGGCGTCTGGGTCAAAGGTGAAAATCACTTCGGCGGGTGCGCCATCGGTGTTTAGGAGCCGGTTCAAAACCCGGATGTGTTCCTCGCCAAAGGCGGTTCCGCAGGTTGCAACGGCGGTTGTGATTCCGGCGAGGTGACAGGCCATGACGTCTGTGTAGCCCTCAACCACCACAACCTGATGCTTTTTGGCGATGTCCTTACGAGCTAGGTCGATTCCGTACAGCACCTGAGACTTGTGGTACACCGGCGTGTCGGAGGTGTTGAGATACTTTGGACCGTTGTCATCGTCAAAGAGCTTGCGGGCACCAAAGCCTATAACAGCGCCGGTTTGGTCCCGAATGGGCCAGATCACTCGGCCGCGGAACTTGTCGTAGCCTCCCTTGTCGGAATGCGCCGCCAATCCCGCCAGGACCAACTCATCGATGGTGAAACCGAGACCCTTCAGGTGCCCGACCAGGTTATCCCAGCCTCGAGGAGCGAAGCCAATTCCAAAGTGGCTTACGGCTGCCTCATCGAATCCACGGTTGGCCAGGAAGTCACGGGCCGGTTTGCCTGCTTCGGTTGCCAGTTGCTCGACGAAGTAGGCCGTGGTGAGCGAATTGGCCTCCAGGATGCGGTTTCGGACCCCAGAACCGCCGTCATTGGTTCCACCCGCCTCATAGGTGAGCTGGAACCCGATTCGAGCCGCGACCTTTTCAACGGCCTCGGTGAACGAGACACCGTCAACCTGCTGAATGAACTTGTAGACGTCACCGCCCTCGCTGCAACCGAAGCAGTGATAGAAACCCTGGGCGGGGCGAACGTTGAAAGAAGGCGACTTCTCATCGTGGAATGGGCAAAGACCCTTTAGCGAACCGACCGACGCGTTCTTCAAGACCACGTAGTCACCGATGATGTCGGCGATGTTGACGCGAGCCTTGACCTCTTCGATGTCGCTGGCGCGAATCTTGCCCGCCACGAGTTACGCGCCCGCCTTGGTAACCAGCTGGTGGTGCAGAGTGATTGCACTCTGATCGGTGAGACACGCCACCTGGTCAACAATCACGCGATGCTGCGCCTCGGAAGTGTTTGCCTCGAGCCAGGCGGCGGAGGCGTAGGCGTCAAGGTGCTTTCCGTTGGCCGCAAGCAGAGCGTCGCAGAGCTCCTTAAGCACGGCGCGCTGCCACTCGTAGAAGGGTCGGCGGCTGTCGTGTGTCATGAGAAACGCCGCGGTTGTTCCCTTCAGCACGGCAATCTCCTCGGCCACCGCAACAGGTACCTCAAGCTGCGAGTTGTAGCGAGAGATTTCGCTCTCAAGCGCCCAAGCGAAACTGTTGCGCGTAGTGCGCTGAACGAAGGAACCGATGAGCGAGGAGGTCAGGTTCTTCAATCTGCCAAGCTCTGCCGGGGAGTGATTGTAGCTAGTCGGCCAGTAGGCATTCTGGCGAAGCCTGTTGAGCGCCTGGGTCAGTTGGAGCACGGTGAACTTGCCACCGGACCAGTCGTGAACCTTGGAGATTAGATCGGCCTCGTTTGCCGGGCTGGCAAGCTCCTCGAGCTGAATGAAGCCAGAGACGATTGCGTCCTCGAAATCGTGCACGCTGTAGGCAACGTCATCCGCGAAGTCCATCACCTGGGCCTCGACACACTTCCTGTCAGACGCGGCGCCAATGCGAATCCACTCGAAGACCGGGCGGTCGTCCTCGTAAAAGCCAAACTTTGGGGCGGCGCCGGCGTCCTGCCCTGCGATGGCGTTGTCCCGACTCCACGGGTACTTAACCGCCGCGTCCAGCGACGCCCTGGTGAGGTTCAGGCCAAACGATCGACCATCCGAGCCAAAAACCTTTGGCTCGATGCGTGTTAGGAGTCGGAGAGTCTGAGCGTTGCCCTCAAAGCCTCCAAAGTCATTGGCCCATTCGTTGAGTGCGCGCTCACCGTTGTGCCCAAACGGTGGGTGGCCGAGATCGTGGGCAAGGCATGCCAGGTCAACAACGTCCGGGTCAAGTCCGAGGTCCCCCGCCATCTCGCGGCCTATCTGCGCAACCTCGAGGGAGTGCGTGAGTCGGGTGCGCGCAAAGTCTCCGTTTGAGGGGCTCAGCACCTGGGTCTTAGCGCCAAGTCGGCGAAGCGCCGAGGAGTGCAGAACCCGAGCACGATCGCGCGCAAACTCACCCCTCGAGGTACCGGGTCGGCGATCTTCAGCTAGGAAGCGCTGCCTGTCGAAATCGTTGTAACCGTGCTCAGCCACTTAGCCTCCAGAAACGTTGATTTCGGCGTCGAGCAAGACGGTGCGCTGCTCGCCGGTGAGTTCGCGAGACGCAAGCCAGTTCTCGGGGAGCGAGCACTGCTTTGCTCCGCCGAGCCTTCCGCGTGGACCCTCGGCATCGTCACCGGGGTATGGCGCGCTCCAGTCGAGGGTGGCCAGAATCTCGTCCATGTGGGAAAGCGACTGCACCTGAGCCAAGGCTGCGCGGAACTCGCCGCCAACCGGATACCCCTTGAAGTACCAGGCAACGTGCTTGCGAATGTCGCGGCAGGCTCGGCCCTCCTCCTCGAAGAACTCGGTGAGTAGCTCGGTGTGGCGCTTGAATGCCTGGGCAACCTCGCCCAGGGTTGGCTGGACGGGGTTGATCGCCGCGTTCGAGTTTGGATCGCGCTGGAATTCATCGAAGGCAGCCTGGAGGTCTGCGAAGAGCCAGGGACGACCGAGGCAACCCCTTCCCACCACTACGCCGTCGACACCGGTTTCGCGAACCATCCTGATTGCATCTGCCGCGGACCAGATGTCGCCGTTACCGAGAACAGGGATGTCTGTGATTGCCTCGCGGAGCGAAGCGATTGCCGACCAGTCCGCCTGCCCCGAGTAGTAGTCGCTGGCGGTCCTGCCGTGCAGCGCAACGGCGGCGATTCCGGCATCACGCGCGGAGCGAGCCGCATCGATGTAGGTGAGATGGTCGGCGTCGATGCCCTTGCGCATCTTGACCGTGACGGGTATGTCTCCGGCCGCCTTCACGGCAGAGCGCACGATTGCCCCGAAGAGGTCTTGCTTCCAGGGAAGCGCCGCTCCACCACCCTTGCGGGTGACCTTTGGCACGGGGCAGCCGAAGTTCAGGTCAATGTGATCAGCCCTGTCCTCCGCAACCAGCATGGTCACGGCCTCACCGATGGTCTTCGGGTCTACGCCGTAAAGCTGAATGCTACGAATCTGCTCGGACGGGTGATGCCCGATTAGACGCATCGACTCGTCGGTGCGCTCGACGAGCGCGCGGGAAGTGATCATCTCCGAAACGTAAAGGCCGCCGCCGAAGTCTCTGCAGAGCCTCCTAAACGCGGTGTTGGTGATACCGGCCATCGGGGCCAGCACCACGGGCGTGCCAATCTCAAGCTTGCCGAAGCGAAGCGGATTGGTGGCACGCGGAGCAACGGCCGCGGCGGGCGTGACCGAGACGGACATTAGCTAACCAGCTTGCCGCCAAGGTACTCACGCAGCTTGGAGAGCGAGACACGCTCCTGCTGCATGGTGTC
>JBJTNC010000163.1:0-8666 GCA_046073865.1 Micrococcales bacterium
TGCATCGACGCTGTCGCTGCTCAACGCCGGTGTTCCGCTCCGCGCACCCGTTGCCGGTATCGCCATGGGTCTCGTTTCGGACGAGGTCAACGGCAAGACCGAGTACGCAACGCTGACCGACATCCTCGGAGCCGAGGACGCCCTCGGTGACATGGACTTCAAGGTTGCAGGTACCAGCGAGTTCATCACCGCTATCCAGCTGGACACCAAGCTTGACGGTATCCCTGCTTCGGTTCTGGGCGGCGCCCTGCACCAGGCTAAGGAAGCCCGTCTGCACATCCTCTCGGTCATGGCACAGGCAATCAGCGAGCCAGACGAGATGGCGCCAACCGCTCCACGCGTTATCGCAGTTAAGATCCCGGTTGACAAGATCGGTGAGGTCATTGGTCCAAAGGGCAAGATGATCAACCAGATCCAGGAAGACACCGGCGCCGACATCAGCATTGAGGACGACGGCACCGTTTACATTGGTGCCACCGATGGCCCTTCGGCAGAGGCTGCCCGTGCGGCAATCAACGCCATCGCCAACCCACACGTACCAGAGATTGGCGAGCGCTTCCTCGGTACCGTTGTGAAGCTGGCAACCTTCGGTGCATTCGTCAGCCTGGTTCCAGGCAAGGATGGCCTGCTGCACATCAGCGAGCTGAAGAAGCTTGCCGGTAAGCGCGTTGAGAACGTCGCGGACGTTCTTGAGGTAGGTCAGAAGATTCAGGTCGAGATCACCAAGATCGACGACCGCGGCAAGCTCTCGCTGGCCCCGGTAGTTGAGGGTGGCGAGGAAGCTGCCGAGGACGCCGAGTAATCGGTTTCACGCTAGCATTCTTCAATGACTGAAATTCTGTTTCCACTGGATCAGAACGAACTATCGTTCACCGCTTCGGGAGGCAGTGTGGTTCGCCGCACTGTTCTCCCGAGCGGTGTTCGCGTTTTAACGGAGACCGTTCACGGCGCCGCGAGCGCCTCGGTTTCGTTCAACGTGGCGGTTGGTTCGCGCGACGAAACCAACGGCCACTTCGGCAGCACCCACTTCCTTGAGCACCTGCTGTTCAAGGGCACCCAGAGCCGCAGCGCGCTGGATATCGCAATCGCCTTCGACTCCGTTGGTGGCTCTTCCAACGCCGCAACCGGCAAGGAGCACACCTCCTACTACGCGCGCGTTCAGGACAAGGCGCTGCCTCTGGCGGTTGATGTCATCGGAGACATGCTTACCAGCAGCCTGATTGACCCAACCGAGTTTGAGAACGAGCGCACCGTCATCCTGGAAGAACTCGCCATGAATGACGACGACCCCGAAGACGTGGCCCACGAGACCTTCTTCGAAACCGTGCTGGGCGATCACGCCCTGGGCCGCCCGATTGGCGGCACTGTCCAGACCATCACCGATGTCACGCGCGACGCCGTGTGGGATCACTACAAGGCCAACTACCGCGCGCAAGACCTGGTTGTGGCCGCCGCCGGTGGCGTTGACCACAACGAACTAATCGAGATGGTGGAGCAGTCGCTTGCCAAGGCCGGCTGGGACCTCACCGCAGCCGCCGAGCCGCGCGCACGCCGCAACACCGAGCCTGCAAACATCGCGGCCCTCACTAACCTCAAGGTAATCAACCGTCCAACCGCTCAGGCCAACATCCTGGTGGGCACGCAGGGCCTGATTGCCGACGACCCTCGCCGCTACGCGATGGGAATCCTCAACACGGTTTTGGGTGGTGGAATGTCCAGCCGCCTGTTCCAGGAGATCCGCGAGAAGCGCGGCCTGGCGTACTCGGTTTATTCGTTCAACCAGGGCTACAGCGATGGCGCGGTGTTTGGCCTCTACGCCGGCTGCTCTCCAAAGAAGAGCCGCGAGGTTACGGAGTTGATGCTTGCCGAGTTTGAGAAGGTGGCAACGCACGGAATCACCGATGCCGAGCTGACCCTTGCCAAGGGCAACATCTCCGGCGGTTTGGCGCTCAAGTACGAGGCCACTCAGGCCCGAATGAGCCGACTGGTCTCAGCCGAGATCGTCACCGGACAGTTCATAGACCTAGACACCACGCTTGCCGCATTCGAGGCAGTTACCCTGGCCGAGGTGCGGGAGCTAGCCGCCGAGATTGCCGGCCGCAGTCGCACCATCGTTGCCGTTGGTGAATGCACCGATGCCGACTTTGCGGGCTTGTCCTAAAGTTTGTCTTTCGGTTCAGCCATGGGATACCAACCTAGGTTGATCTGCTTGGTGTGGCCGTTCTCGGTCACTCTGCATTTCCAGTAGGGCATTCCAGCCCAGCCCAATGAGGCCGAGTAGCTTCCATCCCGAACGACTTGGGTGCCGCAAACGGAACTTGCCGTCGTGCTCCAGAGAGTGGGTAGGGCCTGAGACGCAATTATGGCGATCAAAATTGCGGCAGCAACTTTAGTTTTCACTAGTAACTCCCAGGCATAGTTATCAACCAAGCCAGAATTACTTGAGACTCGTCGGAGAATACGCACCAAGTTACCGGGAGTGGAGGGCAGCCAAAGACCTGACGACCACGTTGCCAAACAATTTTGGCAAGGTCGCTGCCATAGTTTCCGCTATCTGTGTGTATGTAGTTTGAATAAGTTAGTCCGGCTTCAAGCTTTGAGTTTGAAGGGGTGCCGATGGTGTAAGTGGGCTCATTTTGTGAGTCCATAAATGTGGTGTCTGAGTATGCATCTGGAAGGTTACTTGCCCAGGACAGGGTGTTAGACCCGAGATAGTGTTTTCCGTCATAGTTATAAGTTACGAAGTCTGGTTCGAATGTGGAGCTGCCGGTGCAGCGGAGGGCGGCAAGTTCCGAAGGTGTCCAGGCGAAGGTTATGCGAACATATCTTCCAGAAACTGAATGAACGTCGCTTTTGGCATTAATGAAATTAGGGGCCCATGATCCACACACGCTTTGGCGGGAAATTTTCTGCGCCTTGGCTTGTCCTTGGTAACTGACCGGAGAGCTTTTCACACCTGTCGAAGTAAGTACCGTGAGAGAGCTGGGCATCGCCCCGGCAGGATCCGCGAGTTCAACTGCATCGAAGTGCAGACCGTTGATCGCTGCGGAGTAGCTGGCTTCGCCAAGATCTTGCAAAGCATTCAGATTGCCTGCTGCGGCATATTGTTCAGTCATGGCAATTATATCGTCGATTGTTTCTTCGGTTGCCTTGTTCAGGTCGTTCAGGCTAGCATCCGATAGGCCTACCCTAAGCGTGTGACCATCAACATCGAACTCGCTGAGCGCTTGGATAACCTGCAAATCAGGATTGTCTGTCAAAGAACTCAGGCTGGCATAATCTAGATTGACTCCGGTAACCCAAAAAGTTGGTGCTGTTTGGTTTTCCGAAGTGCTAGTACTTTGAGTCGGACTTGCCGATGCCAAAGCTTGGTCTACTGAAATCGCCGATAAAAAAATGGTTCCCGAAACCAAAATTGCTATTTTCCGCTTCAACTTGTCCCCTTTTTGATTTGACTATATAAAATAATGTGATCATTCGGGAGTTTATAGTCAAACAGATAGGTTTGCAATATGGGGCTTTTTAGACGCAGGACTAAAACAACTACCACAGTGTTGAAATACATGTTGGGTAAACCTGAAGGTACCTGGGGTCTAGAAATTGCGAAGGACTGCCAACTTACACCCGCAACGGTTTACCTAATGCTGGATCGTATGGAGGAGTTGGGGATTGTTTCGTCTCACTGGGAACAGAGCGAACGAAGTGGCCCGCGTCGCAGAATATATCAACTCATTGAAAACCGGCGGTCTGAAGTGGAATACGAGATTCAGCAGAGCGGACTCTCGGTGCCTCAAGCAAATACCTCATCAAAACGACAGAGGTTGGCATAGGAATGGCCCGCTCGCAGTTCTTTATGGAAATCTTTGAGGAAATGAGGTCTGACCTAGGTGGCCTCCATCAGGACGCTTTTGGAAGGGTGTCGCTTGTTTTCGCTCACCTACTAAGGGCCCTTCGGAAACTAGCGCGTCAGTCTATATTCACTTCAGTTTTGTTCGCAGTCAGTTTCGGCATCACGGGTAATCCGCTCATGGCGCTTGGAACAGCGGGCGTTTACTCGCAGGCATCAAGACTTGGTCTTGCCGAAACCAATAGAGCTAGCAACGCACTGTGGCTATTATTGCTGCCACTATCACTCATGGCAAACCTGCACACCGTTGCGATATTTTCGGTTCTCATTCTGGTTCTCCTTTTAAACCGTTTGGCACAGGTTCCAATGTCGCCCAAGTGCGCACCGCGGCGGAGGAGTGTAGGCCATGAACTTCTTGTCATTGGTGTCTGGGCCCCGCAAATTGCTATAGGCGTGGTGACGTATGGTTTGCAGAGGCACCAGACAGCTGGTGATTTTATGTGGTCTTTAGCTCGGGAGGGCTATCGGATGGAGCCCTTGTTATTAGGCTTAATCTGTTTAGTTTTCTGTATTTTGGGCGCTCTAAAGAGCGCGGATCGTGGGTTCCAGAAATGACCATCAAGGTTGCAGTTGTAGGCGCCACCGGGCGCATGGGTAAGTTGGCGCTCGAAATAATCGATGCCGCACAGGACCTAACCCTGCACGCCGCCCTCGACTCCAAGAGCGAGCTGACCGAGGTGCTTGGCGCCGACGTTGTGTTTGACGTGACCCTGCCAGACGTGAGCCCAAAGGTGGTTGAGTTCTGCGTTGCCAACGGCCTGCGGGTTGTGGTTGGCACCAGCGGCTGGTCCGCGGGCAAACTGGCCGTGGTTGAGAAGCAGCTTCAGGCCTCGCCGCAGGCGGGCGTTGTTGTGATACCCAACTTCTCGATCGGCTCCATGCTGGCCACCAAGTTTGCCGCCGAGGCGGCGAGGTTCTTTGACTCCATGGAAATCATCGAGGCCCACCACGCAGGCAAGATTGACTCGCCTTCGGGCACCGCAGTGCGCACCGCCGAACTAATGGCAGCCGCTCGCGATGGAATGACTCAGCCGCTGATTCCCGGCGTTGGTCAGGAGGCCCGCGGCCAGGTGGTTGCCGGCGTGCCGATTCACTCCATTCGCCTGGCTGGCGTCAGCGCCAAGCAGGAGATTCTGCTGGGCGGCGATAGCGAAGTTCTGAGCATCCGCCACGATGTGAGCAGCACCCGCGCCTACGTCAAGGGCATCCACCTGTGCCTGCAGTATGGCGCAAAGGCAACCGGGCTAACAGTGGGCCTCCAGGCAGTGGTTGAGGGCAACTAGTGCAGGCAAAACTCGGCGCGGCGGCAATGGCCGTCCTAACCATGCTCTACGTGGTGACCCTCGGTCAGCGCGGATGGTTACTGCTGCACCAGCAGTCCCCGGTTGCACAGCTGATGGGCGTATTCATCCTGGTGCTGCCGGTTTTTGGGCTGGCGGGAATTATCCTGGAGCTACGCTTTGGCATCCGGGTGGAGCGCATGGCAAAGCAGGTGGAGCAGGAGGGGCTTTGGCCTATTCGAGACCTGCCGCTACGCCCATCGGGGCGCCCGGAGAAGGCCGCGGCCCAGGCTGTTTTTGAGCGAATTCAGGAGGAGGCGAGTGCCGCTCCAGAGGACTGGCACTCCTGGTTCAACCTGGGGCTTGCCTACGATGCCTGCGGCGACCGCCGTCGGGCCCGCATCGCAATGCGCAAGGCGCTGAAGCTGCGCGGCTAAGCCGAGCGGATTACGCCAACGCGCTTGAGGCCCAGGTACATCTGGCAGCCCAGGCAGTAGCCAAAGTAGGACTGCAGGGCAGAGGCGATGAACAGCGCTGCTGCCGCACCTGCCAGGCCGAATGGTACGGCCGCGGCGTAGAGCGCCAGACCTGAGAGAGAAACGAACAGGCCAACACCCTGGGCAAACTGCGGTGGACGCGAGTCCTCAAGCTCCTTAGGCGCAGCCAGGCGAGGCTTCACAAAGGTGCGGTAGATCCAGCCGAACGGGTGCTTGCTGGTGCCGTACAGGGTGCCGATGAGGAACAGCACGGCGAAGAGGCCAAAGATGGCGGCGGCTACAGGCTCGCTGCTCTTGTCAAGTGCCTCAAGGAATGCGACAACGCTGAGGATGTTGGTGATGCCGGCGCCGAAGCGTGGTCCGCGTGGGTCAATCTGGGTTGCAGCCATCAGATATCGAAGTTTCCAATCTCGCTAACTAGGGTGTGTGCCTTGGGGGCTCCGCCGATGCGGGAGACCACGCGGCCAGACTTATCCAAAACCAGGGTGGTTGGGGTCTGAAGAATGTTGAAACGGTTCACGATGTCGAGGCGGTCGGTCACGTTCAGCTCCAGGTGAGTCACGTTGTGATCGGTCTTTTCCAGCGCCTCGAGCATCTTTGCGGTTGGTCCGCAGAAGGTGCAGAAATCGGTTGAGAACTGCAGGAAGGTGATCTTGGTGCTGAGGTGCGAAACGGGCTGACCGTTCTTCACAATTCCTAGCTCGGCTACGTTCACGTGCTCGCCAGAAACCTTCTTGGAGCGCCCGGTTGTGAGCCGGTAAACCAGGCCGGCCACGGCGGCGAGCGCCACCAGCGCAAGCAGCAGGGAGACCTTTAATTCAACGGACACAAGTTCAAGGCTAAATCACCGGCTGGCCCCAAGCATCCAAGTTTCAATTTCTTACGTCCACTAGGCTAAATAGCGTGTCTGATGTAGTTTTTCGTAGCGATGTAACCGTTGAACTGGTGCGTTCCAGCGCCGCCGACAGCGACGTGCTTTTTGCCGCGCGCGTCTCCACCCAGGGAGAGCAGACCCTCGAGTCTGCGCTTGCCGCCCAGGACGCCGAGGAGACCGCCAAGCGCGACCGCGGCCTCATCAACTACCTCATGCGAGACCGCCACGGTTCGCCTTTCGAGCACACCTCGATGACCTTCTACGTGCAGGCCCCAATCTTTGTGTTCCGCGAGTTCATGCGCCACCGCATCGCAAGCTACAACGAGGAGTCTGGCCGTTACAAGGAGCTGAGCCCGGTGTTCTATGTTCCCGGCCCAGACCGCAACCTAATCCAGACCGGCAAGCCCGGCGCATACGAGTTCCTGCCTGGTTCGGCGGAGCAGGTTGCGCTGGTTGAGCAGGAGGCGCGCACCGCTTCCATCAATGCCTACGAGAGCTACCAGCGCATGCTTGAGGCCGGCGTGGCCCGCGAGGTTGCCCGTATTGTGCTGCCACTCAACATCTACAGCAGCATGTACGTAACCATGAACGCGCGCGCACTGATGAACTTCCTCAGCCTACGCACCAAGCGCGAGGGCACCCACTTCCCAAGCTTCCCGCAGCGCGAGATTGAGATGTGCGCTGAGAAGATGGAAGACTTCTGGGCGCAGCTGATGCCGCACACCTACGAGGCATTCAACAAAAACGGCCGCGTTGCCCCATAGTCGCCTGACTCTTTAGCCGCCGCTGCGCTAGACCTTTTTAGAAACCCTCGGTTAATCGCCGAGGGTTTCTTCATCATCGATGGGTGTGGTGCGCTCCGAGAGCCTGGTCTTGCGCAGCCCGATGAACAGCGCCAGCCCGGTGATGACCGCGGCCGTCAGGTTGCTGAACACCGTCACCAGCAGGGTGGCCACAAGCACGATGGCGTCCAGACGGGATCCGCGAGCGGTAGCCCTCAGCTCGCCAACTCGAACCATGTGATAAGCGGTGCTGATGAGCACGCCGGCGAGCGCCGCGAGCGGGATGCGCTCCACCAGCGGCGCGAGTGCAAGCACGAATACAGCCAGAAAAACGCTATGAGCAACCGCGGCGTAGCGGGTCTTGGCTCCAGCCCTAACGTTAACAGCAGTCCGGGCCAGCGCTGCCGTTGCCGGGATGCCGCCGAAGAATGGTGTCACTAGGTTTGCCAGGCCCTGGCCAATGAGCTCGCGGTTGCTGTCGTGTGGCTCTGCGTCGGGGCGCATGGCGTCGGCAATCTTGGCCGAGAGAAGGCTCTCCAGGGCTCCCAGCATAGCCACCGAGAGAGCCGGCAGGAGCAGGCTCGGCCAACCCGAGATTGCCCCGAAGAAGCCGGTTGAGACGCTACCAAACCGGGGGAGCGCTCCCACCTCGGGAAGCCCAAGGTTCACCACAAGGTTCACGCCGGTGACAGCGGCAACGGCCAGCAGGCTGAGTGGAACCCGGTGCCAGCGATGACCAGCCCAGATGAGCCCACCGGCCACAACGGCTGTGGTTGCGAGCGCCGCCCAGTTTGGCGTCTTGGAAAATTCGGCAACCGCAGTGAGTGCCGAGGCCAGAATCCCCTCGCCCCTGCCACCGGTTTGGCCCAGACCGGCCGGAACCTGCTGCAACGCAATGACCACGGCAATTCCAGCTGTGAACCCCTCGATGAGCGCTGTTGGCAGTTTGTGAACGTGCTGGCCGAGCCGTGCGACACCCGCCAGGATCAGCAGCACGCCAGCCATAAGCCCAACCGTTAGCACCGCGCCGATGCCCTGTGCCGCCGCCAGCGGGATTAGCACCACGGTCATCGCCCCGGTTGGCCCGGAAACCTGGAATCGGCTGCCGCCGAAGAGCGCCGCCACCAGACCGGCCACGATGGCGGTTGCGATGCCCGCTCCGGCTCCCGCCCCGGACGCCACACCGAAGCCGATTGCGAGTGGCAGTGCAACCAGCGAGACGGTCAGTCCCGCCGTTAGGTCTGCGATGTATCGCTTCAACCCGAGCATCTTCTTTCGTATGCGAACAACCTTGTTCTGCTTCGATTCTAGAACTTGCGAATTCAG
>JBJTNC010000164.1:0-3663 GCA_046073865.1 Micrococcales bacterium
CCCAGCACAATCTCATAAACCTCGCGCAGCTGAGCCATGGTGAATTCCTCGCCGAGGAAGCCGTGTGCAACGCGGGAGTAGTTGACCTTTGCCCGCAGGCGCCAGAGCGCGTACTCGACAATCAGGTTGTGGTCGAATGCCAGTTCGGGCAGGTTGTCGGCGCTGAACCAGTGAACGTTCTCGCTCTCCACCGCGCGGTCGGCCTCGTCGGCTCCAACCAGGGCCCAGTAGACGATGGATACCACGCGCTCTTCCGCCATTTGCTCGGAAGCCGAGCGGTCCGGGTTGCCAAAGGAGTAGAGCTGCTCGAGGTATCGGGGAGTCAAGCCAGTTGTCTCGGCCAGGTTGCGGGCGGCCGCATCTTCCAGTGACTCGGAGCCAACCAGTGGACCTCCGGGGAGGGCCCAGCTGCCGAGGTGTGGCTGGCGGATTCTGCGAACCAGCGGGAGCATCAGGCTCAACCGACCGGTGTCGTCGGGGAGCAGCGCAAAGATCACGTTGCTGATGGCCAGTGTGGGCGACATCGGTGATCCCTGTCTGTTTGGGCTTTGCAGAATGAAATGCGGAGCAGCACTAAGAGTTGAAATGACTTTAACTACTATACACACTTAGTGTCAAATTGACACTAACCCTCTGGGGCTAAGGTTGGGCCGATTCCAAGACTTGGTCTTGCATTTGCGAGTAGTGTTTTTATATCCGGCAACTACGGATCGCGCACCAAAAAGAAAGCCTCAATGATGAGCCACCAGGACTTCGTCCAAAATCTCCGACCAGACCGAAACCTAGGCATGGAGTTGGTGCGAGCCACCGAGGCTGCTGCGATCAGCGCGCGCCACTTCATTGGCAAAGGCGACAAAAACGCGGCGGACGGCGCAGCCGTTGACGCCATGCGAGCCTTCCTCTCCACCGTGGAAATGCAGGGCGTAATCGTCATCGGTGAGGGTGAAAAAGACGACGCCCCGATGCTCTTCAACGGCGAACACGTTGGTAACGGAACCGGCCCTATGTGTGACATCGCAGTTGACCCCATCGATGGCACCAGCCTCACCGCCGCCGGGCGACAGAACGCACTCAGCGTTATAGCCGTGGCGGACCGCGGCGCCATGCTGGACGCCTCGAGCGTCTTCTACATGAACAAGCTGGTTTCCGGCCAGGAGGCTCACGGCGTTCTGGACATCCGCCTGCCCATTTCCGAGAACATCAGGCTGCTGGCCAAGGCCAAGGGTAAGCCGGTGGACGAGATGGTCATCGCGGTGTTGGACCGCCCGCGTCACGCACCACTCATCGAGGAGATTCGAGCCACCGGAGCGGGAACCAGGCTAATGCTAGACGGCGATGTGGCCGGCGGCATCAACGCGGCAATGTACGGCACCCGCATTGACATGTGCGTGGGTACCGGTGGCAGCCCGGAGGGCATCGTTACCACCTGTGCAATCAAGGCGCTCGGCGGCTTCATTCAGGGAATGCTCGCTCCAAAAGACGAGGAAGAGGCCGCCCGCGGCATCGCTGCCGGCCTCAAGATGGACTATGTCTACGAGGCAGACGAGCTGGTGAAGAGCAACAACACCCTGTTTGTTGCAACCGGCGTAACCGATGGCGGCCTGGTTCAGGGCGTCCGCCGTAAGGGTCCGATCATTCGGACCGACAGCATCATTCTGCGCAGCGCCAGCGGCACCATCCGCCGCATCCAGAGCGATTACAGTGCGGAGCGTTGGGGCTAACCGCAACATAGGCTCCCTGCCGGGGCGTTTGGTCACACAAGGTCGGCACGTCGGCGGCACCAGGAAGAAGAGAAACCAATGAGCAACCTCCCCGTGGTTCCGCACTGGATCGGCGGAGCCGAATGCCCAAGTAACTCGGGCCGAACCGCACCCGTCTTCGACCCGGCCCTAGGCGTACAAACTAAATCTGTTGCACTCGCCAACGAGGCCGAGGTCCGGGAGGCCATCGCCTCAGCCAAGGCCGCATTTCCAGCCTGGCGCGATACCTCTCTTGCCCGTCGTCAAACAGTCATGTTCAACTTTCGCGAGCTGCTGAACGCGCGCAAGGCCGAACTTGCCGAGATCATCACCAGCGAGCACGGCAAGGTTCTCTCGGACGCTCTCGGCGAGATCACCCGCGGGCAGGAGGTTGTGGAGTTTGCGGTTGGAATCCCGCACCTGCTGAAGGGGTTCTACAGCGAAAACGTTTCAACGGGCGTTGATGTTTACAGCACCCGCCAGGCACTGGGGGTGGTGGGCATAATCAGTCCATTCAACTTCCCAGCGATGGTGCCGATGTGGTTCTTCCCAATCGCGCTGGCGGCCGGAAACACGGTGGTGCTGAAGCCTTCGGAGAAGGATCCCTCCGCCGCGATCTGGATAGCCAAGCTTCTCAAGGAAGCCGGGTTGCCGGATGGCGTCTTCAACGTGCTGCAAGGAGACAAGGTCTCGGTTGATGGTCTGCTGGAGAGCCCAGACGTCGAGGCGATCTCCTTTGTTGGTTCGACTCCAATCGCCAAGTACGTCTACGAGACCGGGGCTCGTCACGGTAAGCGGGTCCAGGCGCTTGGCGGTGCCAAGAACCACATGCTGGTTCTTCCAGACGCCGACCTAAACCTGGTAGCAGACTCCGCCATCAACGCGGGCTTCGGCTCGGCGGGCGAGCGCTGCATGGCCATCTCGGTGGTTGTTGCAGTTGAGCCGGTTGCAGACCCGCTCATCGAGAAGCTGGTTGAGCGCATGGGTGCGCTTCGCACCGGCGATGGTCGCCGCGGTTGCGACATGGGTCCGCTGGTCACCCAGCAGCACCGGGACAAGGTTGCAGGCTACATCGAGATAGCCGAGGCGGACGGCGCCAGGGTTGTTGTTGACGGCCGCAAAGGTAGTTTCGACGGTGCACCTGAGGGCTACTGGCTTGGGCCAACCCTGATTGATGCGGTGCCAACCACAAGCAGGGTTTACACCGAGGAAATCTTTGGCCCCGTGCTTTCAATCGTGCGCGTAAAGAGCTACGAAGAGGGCGTTGCCCTAATCAACGCCGGTGCCTTTGGCAACGGAACCGCAATTTTCACCAACGATGGCGGAGCCGCCCGCCGCTTCCAGAACGAGATTGAGGTTGGCATGATTGGCATCAATGTGCCCATCCCGGTGCCGGTCGCCTACTACTCGTTTGGCGGCTGGAAGAACTCGGCGTTTGGCGACACCAAAGCTCACGGCGTTGAGGGAGTGCACTTCTTCACCCGCGGTAAGGCGATCACCAGCCGCTGGCTGGACCCCAGCCACGGCGGAATCAATCTGGGATTCCCGCAGAACTAGGCTTCAAAACCGAAGGTCACAGAAGCCTTCGCGTCCCTAGCGGCGAAGAAGCTCCATGACGGCCGAGTGCACACGCTGGTTTGTTGCCAGAACTGATGAGGTGGCTTCCGTCAGCTGGCCATCGATGGCCGTGAATTTGCCGCCGGCCTGCTCCACAACCGGAACCAGCGCCGCGATGTCGTAAATCTTGAGGTCGTGTTCGGCAACGATGTCGAGCGAACCCTCGGCGAGGAACATGTACGACAGGAAGTCGCCGTAGGCTCGGGTGCGCCAAACCTGGCGGCTCAGGCTCATGAGCTGGTCCAGGTAGCCGTAGCTGTCCCAGAGTTGCAGGTTGTTGTAGCTGAGCGAGGCGTGCTCGAGGTCG
>JBJTNC010000165.1:0-15536 GCA_046073865.1 Micrococcales bacterium
GAGTACATTCGCTGGTACAACCAGGAGAGAATCCAGTTAAAACTCAACGGGTTGAGTCCGGTTAATTTCCGTACTCAACCCGTTGGGTTATCGTTTAAGTCGACTCCTTGATACGTCTCCCACTTTCGGGGTTCAGTTCATCCGGCGGGGCCTTTTCTTTTTGCGTTCCGAAGTGGCGTTAGAAACCTACGAGGTTTGGCTCGGGTTGTAGGTTCACGCCAAACTGGTTTGAAACCCGGAGTTGAATGAACTCCGCGAGTTCCAGCACCTCTTTAGCGGTTGCGCCACCGCGATTCGTGATGGCCAGGGTGTGCTTGCTGCTCAGCGACACCCTCGAAGGCCCCAGCCTAAAACCCTTGGGCATTCCGGCGTGCTCTATGAGCCAGGCCGCGCTAAGTTTCACGAGCCTGCCGTCGCTTCCAGCAACATCAAACCTCGGGGCATCCACTGGCAGGGTTCGCGCGTGACGCTCGCTGACAATCGGGCTGGTGAAGAAACTGCCGCAACCGTGCGTGTCCGCATCGGTGGGATCCAGGACCATGCCCTTGGACTTTCGAAGCCCCAGCACGGCGTCTCGAACCTGAGCCACTGGCAGCTGGGCACCGAGTTCAACTCCGAGCGCGGCCGCCAACTGCTGGAACGCGATTGGCTTACTCAACCCACTCAGGTTTTCCAGTTCAAACTCAACCCAGGTGACCAGGCCGCTCCTGGACTGTTTGAAAACGCTGTCGCGGTAGGCGAAGCCCAGGTCTTCCGCAGCTACCTCCTCTTGCTCGCCCGAGAGGTAATCCAGGAAACCAACGCGGGTAATCACCGATGCCACCTCGGCGCCGTATGCCCCGATGTTCTGGATTGGCGCGGCTCCAACGGAACCGGGGATGCCGCTCAGGGCCTCGAGACCCGCCAGGCCCGCGGTCACGGTACCCGCAACCAGGTCGTCCCAGTTTTCACCGGCTTCAACCCGCAGTCGGATTCGCCCGCTTGCCGCGGTTGAACTTTCAACACCCTTTGTCTCCACCCTCAAAACCTGGAGGTGTGGAACCTCGTCTGCGATAACCAGATTGCTGCCGCCACCTAGCACCAGCCAGTCCTCTGCCTCGGCC
Source organism: Micrococcales bacterium (assembly GCA_046073865.1). Taxonomy (GTDB): domain Bacteria; phylum Actinomycetota; class Actinomycetes; order Actinomycetales; family Microbacteriaceae; genus Rhodoluna. The sequence goes on from JBJTNC010000165.1 coordinate 1,104, forward strand.
CACATCTCGAGAGCCTGCGAAACCAGCTCATCGCGAGTTTGCGCGGTTCGTAGGCGTTCGGGCACGCCACCCACGCCCATAGTGGTGAGGTTGGAAAGCGGTGTGGGGTTCATCTTTGGTGGACTGGACGTGGCCTAAAAGCGCACTACGGCCTGGGCCTTGCCAAGGACGGTGGTCTCCTGGAAGGTTGCGGTCAGGTCAACTCGAGCGGTACGTGCCTCGGAGTCGAGCGCACCGATCTTGCCCGAAACCACCAGAACAGCGCCATCCACGGGGTCAACCACTACGGGCTTGGTGAAGCGCACCTGGTAGTCGGCAATCCTGCCGGAGTCGCCGATCCAGTTGACTGCAACCTGAACCGCCGCACCCATGGTGAGCATTCCGTGGGCAAGCACGCCGGGTAGGCCAACGGCCGCGGCTACGTCGTCACGGTAGTGAATCTGGTTGAAGTCGCCGCTGGCTCCCGCGTAGCGAACCAGGCTGTCGCGGGTTAGCAGGAACTCCAGGGAGCCAACACTCTGGCCAACCTCGAGGTCTTCAAACTTTACGGTCATTACTCGTCACCTCGAACCACTAGCGTGCTGGTTGCTGTACAAACCAACTGCTGCTCAATGTCAAAAATCTTGGTCTCGAAGGTGACCATGCTGTGTGCGCCAAGGCTCTTCACCGATGCCACGGAGAGCACGCTGGTCAGCTCATCGCCCGCAACGATGGGGCGGACGTAGCTGAAGCGCTGATCACCGTGAACAACACGCGAGAAGTCGATGGCGGCTTCAGGATCGGCCAAAACCGCAGACAGGCTGCGCTCCTGGATAACCACCGCGAAGGTTGGCGGGGCCACCAGGTCTGTGTAGCCGGCGGCCTGGGCCGCGAACAAATCGAGGTTGGTTGGCGAAACCGACTTGACCGCGTGGGCGAACTCGCGAATCTTCTCTCGACCCACAAGATAGGGGTCTGTTGCCGGGTATTGCTTGCCCTGAACGTTTGGATTTACCACAGGTATAGTTTGGCGTATTTGCCAACAGTTTGCGTCTCTCGGCGTAACGGGCCCGACGTGCGATGGCTCACTAGAGGAATGAAAAACTCTCGCTTTATAGCCGTAGCGTCAGCCGCCCTGGTGCTTCTCGGCCTCACCGCCTCAACTGCCGGAGCCAACGCGGCTCCCCTGGTCTCCAGGGTCTCATTCCGAGACTACGCCGCCTGCGGCAAGGCGCATGTTGGAACCGCCACCTGCCTCGCCATTCGCAGGACCAAGTTCAAAAATGGTGTTCAGCAGAACGCGCTGAGCCCGGCAACAGACCAGACCCTGGGGGCGAATGCCCTGAGGCGTGCCTACAAGATAACCACGGTGGGAGCCAGGTTCAAGGTGATCGCAATCGTTGACGCAATGCACTCGGGAACTGTGTTTGAAGACGTTACCGCCTACCGGAAGATGTACGCTCTCCCCGACATCACGCGCTGCGGAAACTCCGGCGAGGCTCTGACTACCCTGCCGAGCGGAAAAGACACCTGCTTTGTTCAAATGGACCAGCGGGGAATCTCAACTCAGAGCCCAAAGACCACAGACCAGGGATGGGCTCAGGAAACGGCGCTCGATGTTGAGATGGCCAGCGCGGTCTGCCCCAAGTGCAGCATCCTGCTGGTTGAGGCAGACACTCCAAGCTTCAAGGACCTAAATGCGGCGGTGGGCGTGGCCGCAGGCTTCAAGGGCGTGATCAGCATCAGCAATTCCTACGGCGGGCCAGACACCCCGGAGAGCAGGTTCACCTCCTACTCGCAAGCCACAGCTAGCGGCATAGCGGTGGTGGCCTCGTCTGGTGACAGCGGGTACGGCGTGAGCGCACCAGCCAGCTTCTCCAGCGTGATCGGAGTTGGCGGAACAACTCTAAATACGGACTCAACCTTCAGGTGGCAGTCCGAAACCGCGTGGACATCCGGTGGTTCCGGTTGCAGTTCAATCAACCCACCGGCGGCCTGGCAGGACACAAACCTAACCAACTGTCAGGGCAAGAGCGTGGTTGACGTTGCCGCGGTTGCGGATCCAGCAACCGGTGTCGCTGTCACCATCGATGGGCAGTGGTACACCTTCGGTGGCACCAGCGCCGCGGCACCAATAATCGCTGCACTATTTGCACTCAAGAACAACTTCGGAGACTCGGCCGGGGCATACCTCTGGGCAAACAGAAACAGCCTGCACGATGTAACTCTGGGTTCAAACGGCAGGTGTCTCACCCGCACCTACTGCAACAGTTCTCAAGGCTACGATGGCCCGACCGGGTGGGGAACACCCTCCGGAACAGTGGCCTTCTGACAAGCCTTAAACAAAAATGCCCTCGTTGAAAAACGAGGGTTTTTTGTAGCTAGGGCGGGACTTGAACCCGCGACCCCACGATTATGAGTCGTGTGCTCTAACCACCTGAGCTACCCAGCCGAGACCGTTTCCGGCTCAAAGCCAATTGCTTAGCTTCCGAGCCCCGAGCGAGGATTGAACTCGCGACCCCTTCCTTACCATGGAAGTGCTCTACCACTGAGCTATCAGGGCGTGTACCTAAAAAGGCAACTTCAAGAGATTAGCACCTTTTTTAGGCTGCTGGCAAATGCCAAACGGCAAACGCCATCTTGCCAGCCTCTAGGTGCGCGTTCTTCTTGCCGAGGCTCAGTTTGGCGCTTCCATAAACGAGTTTGGAGTGCTCGAGACCGGTTACGGCATCCGCCGGAATCCTTACATCGCCGGACTTGCCGCGAGTGGCCAGAACGAGCATGCGCTCCCTCTTGTTCTCGCGCACAAACACCAGAGTGTCCTCGTTTGCGAACACGAAGCGGTGCGCGCCGTCAACCAAGGCTGGGTGCTTCTTTCTGAGCGCAGCCAACTCCGAATAGGTTTCGATCATGGAACGGTCGCTGGGTCGCTCATCGTTCCAGGGGATTGGCGTGCGCGATTTCTCACCGTTGAATCCGTCGAGCCCAAACTCATCGCCGGCCCAGACCACCGGGATTCCCGGGAAGGTGAACTGCAGTCCGGCGGCTACGCGCTGAGCCCCCGCAAGAGTGTAACTCTTGAATCGCGGAGTGTCGTGGGTGTTGAGCGCGTTCATGGTGTTCAGGCGCACGTGCCAGGGGAAGGCCGCAGCAAACTTAGTGTGAGTCTCTACGAACTCGGCGGCGGTTTCGGCGCGGCCAATGTATCCCATGTTCTGGAAGTCATCGGTGCCCTTCTTGGCGTCGAACATCCAACGCCAGAGTGGTCGGGTGAAGTTGGCGTAAGTCATGGCACCCTGCCAGCCGTCGCCCTGAACCTGGTAGGCGGCGTCGCCGGTGTATTCGCCCAACATTATGGTGTCTGGGTTCACCTCAACCATGGTCTTGCGCACAATTTGGGCAACCTCGGCGTACATGTCTTCGTCCCGGATTCGGCCGGTCATGTTCGCCACATCGATGCGCCAGCCATCGAAGCCGTAAGGCGCCTTGAGCCACTTGGCAACAACCGAATCCTTACCCTCGATAAACCTCTTGCGCAGCTCCTGCGATTTCCAGTTGAACTTGGGAAGGCTCGAGACGCCAAACCACGAGTCGTACTTGGTGTTGCCATTGGTGAAGTAGTAGTACTCGCTCTCCGGGGCTCCCGGCTTCTTGTACGCTGCCCTGAACCACTCGTGGGCGTCACCGCTGTGGTTGCTCGTGAGGTCACCGATGATCTTGAAGCCTCGTTTGTGAGCCTCAGCAATCAGCGCCTGCAGGGCCTTGTTTCCTCCGAGAAGTGGGTCAACCTCGTTGAATGACGAGGCATCGTAGCGGTGGTTTGAGCGACCCGGGAAAATCGGTGTCAGGTAGATGAGAGTGGCACCTATTTTCTTTAGGTGATCCAGGTGCTCGATCACTCCCCAAAGGTCTCCTCCAAAGAACTGCTCCGAGGTTCCTGGTCCCGAGCCAATAACCTCATCGCCCCAGCCTGCCTTGATTGCCCACTCCGGCGTCTTGTGCTTATCGGCCTCGGCGGAGCGCGCCCAGCGGTCCGGGAAAATCTGGTACATCACCAATGATGGACCCCATTTTGGAGCACTAGAGAAGGTATTGATGCGGAAATCGTTTATGTCAGGCTGATCTATTTGGAATAACCCCAGGGCGTTGTAGGTCAGCTGCCTGCCATCGGTCAAGACGATGATGAACCTGTAGTTCATCTGCGGGTTGTGCATGGTGATGGTGGCTTCGTACCAGGACCAGCCGCCCTCTCGTTTCACAACCTTGGCAGGGGGAGTTGGGAAGGCCTCACCGCTCTCCGAGAAGCGAACCATTACCGCACGAACCTCGCCGACGGCCTCGTGAACGCGTACCCGCAGCTTCACCTTCTCGAGCAACTTCGGGGCCTGGTTTGAGACGTAAAGCGCCGAACCATCGTGGTGTGGTCGGAGCCCCATTGGAAGGTCGGCTTTCTTACCCATTTCTACCCCTACTGCTTAAATGCCGTTGGGGCGATCGCTAGACCGCCCCAACGCCTTGAACTACTAACCCTTGACGGAACCTGAAACCAGGCCGCCCACGATGTAACGCTGGAGACTCAGGAAGAGGATAACCAGTGGCACGGTGGCGATGAGGGAACCCGCGGCGAACGGACCCCAGTTTTGACCAAACTGAGAACCAACAAACGACTGCAGACCAACCGCAACGGTTCGCTGGTTTACGTCCTGCAGGAACAGGCTCGCCAGGATGAACTCATTGAAGGTTCCAATGAAGGCTAGGAGCGTGTTCACGGCAAGCACCGGAGCCGCAAGTGGAACAAAGATCTGCCAGAAGATCTGGGTGGCCGAGGCACCGTCAATCTTGGCGGCCTCGTCAAGTTCCATAGGAACACTGTCCATGAAGCCCTTCATGAGCCAGGCGTTCACACCCATCGAGCCACCGAGGTAGATGAGGATCAGACCTCCGTGGCTTCCCAGACCAATCGCAGGGAAGATCGTGTAGATGTTCTCCATGATCACATAGACGGCCGCTAGAGCCAGGAACGCAGGGAACACCTGGATCAAGAGGAGCGCCTGCAGACCCACCTTGCGACCCTTGAAACGGAGTCGCGAAAACGCGTAGGCGGCGAGAGAGCCGATGAAGATGGAGATGACCGCGTTTACCGAAGCGATGTAGATGGAGTTGAGCATCCACTGGGTGTACGGAATCGATGCGCCCTTGAACAGCAGCTGGTAGTTGGCCAGGCTAAACCGCTTTGGGAACAGGCTGGAGGTGGCTAGACCACCTGCTGGGTCGAAGGAGCTAACGATAACCACATAGATGGGGAAAATCGAAAACAGGATAAGAACCCAGGCATAAACGTGGCGCCAGGCCGATGAGAGAAGATCGCGTCGTTTCATTTAGAACTCCTGAAGCACCTTGGAACTGCGGAGGCTCCACATGGAGAGCGCTCCAACAATGAGGAACATAATCACACTGATTGCGCTGGCGAGACCCAGGTTCTGGGTTTCACCACCGAAGGCGGTTTTGTACGCGTAGGTGATGAGAATGTCTGTGGCGCCGGCGGATGCTCCGTGCAGAACATCGGTTGGACCACCCCCAGTTAGTAGGTAGACGATGTTGAAGTTATTGAAGTTGAACGCGAAGGATGCGATCAACAGCGGGCCGAGAATCTGAAGGAGCATCGGCAGCTTAATCTGTCGGAAAATCTGGCCTCCCGAGGCGCCATCAATTTCGGCGGCCTCCACGATGTCAGTTGGCAGCGCCTGCAGCGCACCAGAAGAAATCAGGTAGAAGTAGGGGAAGCCAAGCCACAGGTTGACCACGAGAATAACGATCTTGGCCAGAATCGGACTGTCGTACCAGTCGATGTGCTGACCGAGCAGAAGGTTTACCGCACCAAACTGGCGGTTGAACATTCCGTTCCAGATCAGGATGGACATGAAGCTTGGAATTGCGTACGGAAGGATCAGGATCGCGCGATAGAACGCACGGAATTTGATCTTCTTGTCCAGAGCGATTGCAAGCGAAAGTCCCGCAAAGAACATGATTGCCACCGTGCTAAGCGCAAAGATCACGGTCCAAACAAACACGTTGAAGAACGGCTTGCTCAGTCGAGGGTCGAGGATTAGCGAAGCGTAGTTGAGCCCAGGGTTGAAGGCAGTCCAACCCGGGTAGAGAACCGTTCCGTCCTTTGCTACGAAGTTACCGTTGCCGTTGTCGTAGTAGGTGGTGCCGGCCAGGGTGTCCGTCAGCTGGGTCTGCGCCGCATTAATGCGGTAGCTCTGCATCATCAGCGCAGCGGTCTCAGAGTCCTGAGGCTGGATGAAGTGGATCTTGTCGACCGGGAACTGGAGTGCCTGGATGAGGCTGTCCGAAGCCGCCTTCTTGCTGACCGACCAAACCTGCAGGCCTGGATAGGTCTTGGCGATTCCGCCGCTGAGGGTGTAGCTGCCAGGCTGAAGTTGGGTCACCTTTTCCTGGGTGGCCAGCGAAACAACGTGGCTGGTCTGCTCTGTGACAAGCGCGGCAGGCTTGCCCTTGTAATCACCCAGGACCATGTCGTAGGTCTCGCCTGAATCGGCAGGAACCAGACCGGCAGCCTGGAGCGAGGTGATGGCGTCTGCCTTGGAGACCTCGTTGCCGGTTCCGTAGTGGAAGAAAGACATGCCAACCGTGTAGACGATTGGGAGAATCACAAAGATGACCATGAGGAACGCGCCGGGAAGCAGGAACTTGGCGGCGACGGCCTTGCGATTCCAAAAGACGATGTTTGTAATAACTGCGATGGCAACCAGTACAGAACCCATGATGAGTTGGTTGCCCAGGTAGGCCATGTATGCCATGAAAGTAAGCAGTGCTGTAACCAGAGACAGCAAAACGATCTTGATTATTGGACCCAGCAGTTTTGTTCCAAAACCAGATTTCATATTTGATCCTTGAAGCGCTTGTTAAGAATAGTTTGAGGGGTTGGACGAGAGCCCAACCCCTCAAACTTTTCTAGTTACTAGTTGTTAGCAGCGGCGTCAGCCCAGTTGGCCAGCAGCAGTGGAGCTGCGGTGTCCAGGGTGGTGTTGACGTTTGCACCGTTTACGAAGATGTCGGTGTAAACGTTGCCGAGGATGCTGTACCAGTTGTTGCCCGACTTGCTGTCGTCCAGGTAGGCGCTGTACTGAGGCATACCGCTTGCAGCAGCCTTGACGAATGCCTTGGTGTCTGCGCTAGCAATGTTCTTCAGTGCTGCGAGGCTGGCAGGTGGGCGACCCGATGCGGCCGACATCTGAGCCTGTCCTGCGCGGGTAGCGAAGAAGTTGGTCAGAAGCTGCTTTGCACCAAGTGCCACGCCGTGCTTAGCTGCGTAGCTGGTCAGCCATGCACCCGAGTAGTTTGCCCACTGGTGTCCACCCGGAACAGACTGGATGCTGTACGAAGAGATTGCGCTCTTGATACCGCTCAGGTTCCAAGCACCGGTGTTCACTGCAGGAATGGTTCCGGCCTTGAACGCGTCGAGGCAGCCATCCCACTGGAAGAAGCCGTTGCTCTTGCCGTCGTTGCCAAGAAGCTTCTGGATGTTGGTCTTGAAGGCTGCGCTGTTGATGAGGGTCTTGCTGAAGTTAGCAGAACCGTTAGCGTTCAGAGCCCATGCGCCACCACCGAGAGCGGTGAGGATTGGCTGCGAACCCCAGGTTCCCTCAGCTGCACAGATACCGCCGGTCAGGCCCTTCGACACCTTGTTGTTGTTGTAGTAGTCGATGAGACCCTGGAAGGTGGTTGGAGCAGGACCAAATGCCTTGTTCCAGATCATTGCGGTGGTGTCGATGTCCAGTGGCACACCGTAGGCGCGGCCCTTGTAGGACATTGCGTCAACCGAACCAGCTGGGAATGCCTTCTTCATGGCTGCGGTGTACACCAGCGGTGCGAGCTTTCCGCTCTTAGCCGACAGGGTGAACGATGCAGGACCGGTGATTACGTCTGGAGCGGTAGCTGCAGAAGCCTTGCCCCATGCGCTCTGAAGAGCGGTCAGGTTCGAGAAGAACTTGACGCGTACCTTGTAGCCTGGCGCGATCGAGGTGTTGCCACCGATGAGAGCGAGCAGCTGTGGACCGCGCTGGTCGTCAGCCCACACGGTGATGGTCTTTAGAGATGCGGCGTGGGCAACAGGTGCGATACCAGTTGCGAGTACGCCAGCAGTTGCGGCTGCAACAAGCAGGCCACGCATGCGGTTGATCTTCATTGGATACCTTTCGTGAAATTCCATGAAATGGAGACTTGTAAACAAGCCTGTAAATAAGAAAACTCCTCTGTAAACGCTTGCGTCAAATTACAATCGCACAATTTTGATAACAGTATGGTTACGAATAGAAAATGGCGTGGTTAAGCGGTTCTCTGCGTGTTAACTGAAGTTTTTTCTAGTCTCGGGTATGTAAACGCTTACAATTTCGCGCCAACATTATTCGCGCAAGCGAGAAGGCACTTTCACGGCGGGTTGCACTTTTTCCTCTCACCGGCACGCCATAAAGTTGAACTTATGTCCGAATCGCCAATCCTTCACCCCAGACGTGAAAACGCCGAGTGGTGGCGCACAGCCGTCATCTACCAGATCTACCCACGTTCGTTTGCAGACGGCAACGGCGATGGCATGGGTGACCTGGTGGGCGTTACATCACGCCTAGATTCTCTAGCCGCACTCGGCATCGATGCCATTTGGTTCTCCCCCTTCTTCAAGAGCCCGCAGAAAGACGCCGGCTACGACATCAGCGACTACCGCCAGATTGACCCGCTCTTTGGAACCAACGAGGACTTCGACAAGCTGATTGCTAGGGCAAAGCAGCTGGGCATCCGAATCATCGTTGATATTGTTCCAAACCACACCAGCGACCAGCACGAGTGGTTCAAGGCAGCGATGGCCGCGGGCAAGGGTTCCCCGGAGCGCAACTATTACCACTTTGTAGAGGGCAATGGCGCAAACGGCGAGCTGCCACCCAACAACTGGCAGTCCATCTTTGGCGGACCGGCATGGACCCGCACCACTAACCCAGATGGCACCCCGGGTGACTGGTACCTGCACCTTTTTGACTCCACCCAACCGGACCTAAACTGGGCCAACCCAGCGGTGGCGGACGAGTTTGACGACATTCTGCGTTTCTGGCTTGAGAAGGGCGTCGACGGTTTCCGCGTTGACGTGGCTCACGGAATGGTGAAGCGCGCAGGCTACCCGGACGATCGCGCACGCGACGCCAAGGGTCAAGAGATTCCGATCGACACCTTCACTCTCGCCGAGGCCGAAGAGCGCGTCCCCTACTGGGGTCAGCCGGGAGTGCACGACTTCATCCGCCGTTTCCGACGCGTGCTTGACGAGTTTGACGACCGCGCTTTCTGCGCCGAGGCATCGATGAGCCCGCTCTCTCGCCTAGCTATGTGGGTGAGACCGGACGAGTACCACCAGTCGTTCAACTTCGACTACATGGCAACGCCGTTCGAGGCGGCGGCGCTGAAGAAGATCGTCACCGACTCCATCGTGGAGTACGGCAAGGTTGGCGCAAGCAGCACCTGGGTGCTCAGCAACCACGACCAGGTTAGGCACGCCACCCGATACGGCTACCTGGGCGCCATTCCAAAGCCGGGCGATGGGATTGGCCCGGACTACCTGCAGCCGGACGAGGCCATGGGGATCCGAAAGGCCCGCGCCGCGACCGCCTTCATGCTGGGACTGCCTGGATCTTCTTACCTGTATCAGGGAGAGGAGCTTGGGCTACCCGAGCACACCACGCTGGAGGGCAAGTTCCGCCAGGACCCAACATACTTCCGCACCAACGGCGAGCGCGTTGGCCGCGATGGCTGCCGCGTGCCCATCCCATGGGAGGGTGGCTCAAACGCATCGAACGGATTCTCTGCAACCGGTGAAAGCTGGCTGCCGCAGCCCGGCTCCTACAGCGTGCTGGCGCGCGACAAGCAGGATGGTGTGGTTGGCTCCACTCTGGAGCTCTACAAGCGCCTTCTGAAGGTGCGCAGGGAGTTTAGTCTGGGCTCCGGAGAGTTTGGCTGGGCCGAGGAATACCAGGACAAAAACACCCTCGCCTACGTCAATAACGGAGTTCTGGTCCTGGCTAACTTTGGTCCAGACCCGGTTGTGCTCCCCGCGGGTGAACTCCTCTTGACAACTCAGCACGACCTCCTGGTTGAAGGCGAGTTGGAGCATGACCAGACGGTTTGGATCAAGCTCTGATTGCTAGCGCGCCTCGAGGCGCAGGGGTCAGGCACGCTGCACAAGGCGATGAAAAGTGGTGGCGCAGCGCGGTCATCTACCAGATCTACCCCCGCTCGTTCGCAGACTCCAACGGTGACGGAATGGGAGACCTTCCGGGAATCTCATCGCGGCTGAATGCCCTAGCTGACCTTGGCGTTGATGCGGTTTGGCTCAGCCCGTTCTTCCGTTCGCCGCAGAAAGACGCCGGCTACGACGTCTCCGACTACTGCGATGTAGACCCGCTGTTCGGCACCCTTGCCGACTTCGACCAGCTGCTCGAACGAGCCCACGCGCTTGGGCTCCGTGTGCTGATCGACCTCGTTCCCAACCACACCTCCAGCGCGCATCCGTGGTTTCAATCAGCACTTGCCGCTCATGAGGGGGCTGCCGAGCGAGACTTCTATCACTTCGGTGATGGACTTGGCGAGAACGGGGAGCTGCCGCCAAACAACTGGCTCAGCCTATTTGGCGGACCGGCCTGGACCCGCACGGCTCACCCCGATGGCACCCCCGGCCAGTGGTACCTGCACCTGTTCGATTCATCGCAGCCCGACCTGAACTGGGCGAACCCTGCCGTGCAGGTGGCATTTGAAGAAATCCTTCGCTTCTGGCTGGATCGTGGCGTTGACGGTTTCCGCGTTGACCAGCCGCACGCCATGGCCAAGGCGGCGGGACTACCGGACCACCCGGACATCGCTCGCGCGGGAGCAGGCTTCATCGAGGGCGAGGATGCTCCACCGATGTGGTTTCAGGAGGAGGTGCACCCGATCTTCCGCCGTTGGCGCTCAATTCTGGACAGCTACCCGGGTGATCGCGCAATGTGTGGCGAAGCCTACGTGCTACCGCTATCCTTCATGGCTCTCTGGGTTCGTCCGGATGAGTTCCATCAAACCTTTAACTTCCGATTTCTCAACAGCCAGTGGGATGCGGCCACCCTCTTTGCAACCATCAACGAGTCCTTCGAGGCCTTCGATGGAGTTGGGGCGCCCAGCACCTGGGTTCTAAACAACCACGATGTGATTCGCAGCGCGAGTCGATTCGGCGGGCTGCTAGTGAAGGCCACAGACAGCGACGGTATCGGGCCTGAAGACCCCCAACCCGACCGCGAACTCGGACTCCGCCGCGCTCGCGGTGCCGCCCTGTTCATGCTGGGCCTGGCGGGTTCCGCCTACCTCTACCAGGGCGAGGAGCTTGGCCTGCCGGAGCACACCACCCTCTCCCCCGAGTTCCGTCAAGACCCAACCTTTTTCCGCACCGCGGGCAAGCGGGTTGGCCGCGATGGCTGCCGAGTTCCACTGCCCTGGGAGGCAGGCGTTGGCGCAGCCAACGGATTCAATCTCACAGGCGCAGCCTGGCTGCCGCAGCCGGAGATTTATCGCGACTACTCGCGTAACCTACAGATTGGTTCTAACGACAGCACACTGGAGATGTACCGTCAGGCGCTCAGGCTCCGCCGCGATTTCCGGCTGGGTGAGGGTACGTTCGAATGGCTTCCCGATTTTGTAGGGAACTTAAGCCTCGGCTATAGAAACGGAGATATCCTTGTAATTCACAACTTTGGCCATCAGCCGTTAGACCTGCCCGCGGGAACAATTCTCGCTAGCAGCCTCGCAGGTATGCGAGAAGGGCACCAGCTGGCGGCCGACCAAACAGTTTGGATCAAGGCTTAACCGTTGAAAACCCCAATCGCCATAATCGCCAGCGCCGTGGCAGCCCTGCTGCTTACGGGATCTGCCGCCGGCCCAGCGCTCGCCTACGACGACAGGCCAAATCACGTGGACTGGTCCAAGGTTGAGAGCGGTGAATGCCTGGTTGCCAAGAACGTTTGGGGATTCAAGGCCTGCCTCAAGGGCGACAAGAACGGCTACTGGAACGTGGGGTTCATTGGCGACTCTCACATGCGCCAGTACTTTGCGCCCCTGGACATTCTGGCCAAGCGTTACCACTGGAGGGTGATTTACATCTCCAAGAGTGCCTGCACTGTTGGAGACTGGGCCACCAACCCCATTGGCAAGAAGCGTCCTTCCTGCGGCAGCTGGAACAGGCACCTGCAGAAATACCTGCGCACCCACCCGGCATTCGATTTGATTGTAAATTCCAACTCATCGCTGGTTTCACACGGCAACAAGACTCAAGCCAAGGCCTACAGAACTCTGGTTCAGTCGCAGCTGAAGCGCGGCACCAGCTGGTTGGTAATCAAGGACAACCCAAAGCCGGACTCCAACTTCCTTCAGTGCATTGCCGCCGCGAAGGCTAAGGCGCAGTCCCTCTGCAGGCGCCCGCTGAGCGAGGCGCTGCTGCCACCGGACATTCTCCCGGCCGCCATTAGCGACCTGCCTCGAGTTCACATTGCAGACTTCCAGCGCTACATTTGCCCCAAGGGATCTTGCCCCGCGGTGATCCACGGGGTTCAGGTCTACCGGGACTTCAGCCACCTGAGCAAAGGCTTCTCACAGCAGCTGTTCAAGCACGTTGACGCCGCCATTCCAAATGTGTTCAAGCACAGACCCAAGCGCAACTCTCCGTTCAAGGCCGCCAACTTTAAGAAGCTGAAGAACTAGTCCCGATTGCGGGAGTCAGATTTCTGACAGACAATCTTGATTAGCACCGTTTGACAGAAGGCTGATGCTCATGAGCGGATACTTGTTGCCACAGCAAACCGTGCTTGCTGACACCCACCTGCGCATGCCCTGGGCCAACGGTCTTGGCGAGACCATCGAACTCATTCGCTACCCCATAGGCAGCTCGATGGGCGAAATGGAATTTCGAATCAGCGTTGCAAGCCTGAAACAGGCCGGCCCATTCTCTCGATTCGTAAGCGTAGAACGTACTCTCCTCTTACTGGACGCCGCAGAGATAGTCCTGGATGTCGATGGCGTAAGCGAACATCTTTCACAGTTTGAGCAACTGACCTTCGATGGCGAGAGCGTAACCGAACTCATTTCGCTGACCGCTCCATCCCGGGACCTAAACGTGATGTGCCGAAAAGGTGAGTGGACCAGCAAAGTTACAGCACTTAGCCTGGATGGCGCCAAGAGTGCAGGGTCCGACCAGGCTGATTTGAAGGTCTGGATATTCGTATCGGGAAACGCGGTCGATTCAACGGGACGCCATCTCGAATCTTTGGACATGTCGGTGTCGCAGGAGATGCCCAAATGGTTGGGAACCGGCGCCGTGATTCGAGTTTGCCTCCAACACGCCTAGCAGGACCTCCAGCCCGGGCGTCACCCTGCCGTTAGCCCTCGATGCGATGTGGCCGAGGGGGTCAGCTCTGCTAGCTGGCGGAAATCTGCTCGAATGCGTTTAGGAAAGTAGCGCTCTCCTGTGCTCCGGAAATTCCATATCGGCCTTGCAGAACAAAAAACGGTACGCCGGTGATTCCGTATTCGCGCGCCTGTGCAATATCGCCCTGAAAATCGCCAAGGTACTTTTCGCTTTCCAGCGCGTCCTTGGCCTCTTGGCGGTCTAAACCAATTTCGGCAGCAAGGTCCGACAGGACGTCGATCTTGCCAACGTGTCTTGCTTCAACGAAGTGGGCGGCCATCAGGCGCTCCTTCATCTCGGCTTGCTTACCCTTGGACTTAGCGAAGTGGATCAGCTGGTTGGCCAGAATGGTGTTGGTCATGATCTGATTTTCAAAATCGTAGCGGAGCCCAACATCGGATGCGATTCGTTTGACGCGATCGCTCATGGACTCAACCTGGACCAGCGGCAGACCCTTGTGGGCCGCCAGGTAATCCTTTTGTGACCCCTCGTAGTCAACCGGCATCTCCGGGTTCAAGAGGTAGCTGTGATACTCAACCTCAACACTGCCGCCCTTAGCCTCAAACTCTTGGATGGCGTTCTCTAGCTTGCGCTTACCGATGTAACACCAGGGGCATGCGACGTCTGACCAGACGTCCACTTTGATTGTTTTAGACACGGCAATTTAAACCCCAAGAATGGCCGGGCTATTCCCTCGCGCGCTCCGCAGTCCGAAGGTTTCCCGGGGAGGTTCGAGCTCGGCGAGGCCGAAGGCTTCCTGAGGGGGTTCGAATCAACTAGCCAAAAGAAAAACCCCACTCGTGGAGGAGTGGGGTTTCGTGAATAGTGAGGGATTTGCGAGCCAGCGCAAAGCGCCGACAGGCGGTTTGCGCTCGGCGAGGCCGAAGGTTTCCTGAGGGGGTTCGAATCAACTAGCCAAAAGAAAAACCCCACTCGTGGAGGAGTGGGGTTTCGTGAATAGTGAG
>JBJTNC010000166.1:0-2905 GCA_046073865.1 Micrococcales bacterium
CAAGCCAGATGCTTGGAAACCTGGTCTACACCAACGTTGGAGCCGCAAATAACCTGCCGATGGCCGCGGCAATCGCCCTGATTCCAATCATCCTCATGTTCGGATACCTTGCCGCCGTGCGCAAGACCGGTGCATTGGAGAACCTGTAATGAGACTCTCGAAGACTTCGCGCGCCGTCATCGGAGCGCTGACAACATTCGTGCTTTTGGTTATCTACGCCCCGCTGGCGGTTGTTGCAATCAACTCTTTCAACTCAAACCGCAACATGGTCTGGCCACCCCCTGGCTTCACCACCGGTTGGTGGGTTACCGCCTTCCACTCGGCCGGCCTTTGGGAGGCTGTGCTCACCTCAGTTGAGGTGGCGGTTTGCTCAACGCTGGTGGCCCTGGTCCTTGGTACTCTCGTTGCCCTCGCCCTGAGTCGCTACCGGTTCTTTGGTAAGTCTGTTGTGAGCCTGCTCGTGGTGCTTCCCATCGCACTACCCGGTATCGTCACGGGTATCGCCCTCAATAACGGCTTCCGCACCATCCTGGGAGCCCAGCTGGGAATGGCGACGCTTATCGTGGCACACGCCACATTCTGCGTTGTCACGGTATACAACAACGTCATGGCGCGGCTCTCGCGCACCAGCGCCAACCTCACCGATGCCTCGGCAGACCTCGGTGCCGGCCTGTGGACCACGTTCAGGTTGGTGACCTTCCCGCAGATTCGCTCCGCCCTTTTTGCCGGTGGTCTTCTGGCCTTTGGCCTAAGCTTCGACGAGATTATCGTGACCACCTTCACCGCCGGTCCCGGAACGACAACCCTGCCAATCTGGATTCTGGACAACATGTTCCGCCCAGGTCAGGCGCCCGTCGTGAACGTTATCGCGGTAGTTCTCGTGACCACTTCGGCCGTGCCAATCTATTTCGCGCAGCGTCTAAGCAATCAGGACTAGCCGACTCGCACCCGTTTGATTCGGCTGGTGAATCCCGATTCAATCTCGATTTCCGATTTTCGGGTTTCAAAATGCTCTGAGAGTAGCCTTATTAGGCCATCGTTTGCGGCGCCATCGACGGCCCGTTCTTTGAGGTACACCGTCAGCGATCCGTCAGGGTTTAGCTCAACCAAGGGTCCCTTCTTGGAACCTGGTTTCACCATCACCGTATAACGCACAAAACAAACTTAGACTGTCATCATGAGCCTTACTTACCGTGGTTACACCGCACAGCAAATCGCAGCCTTTATCGACCACACTGTTCTCAAGCCGGAAGCCGTCAGGGACGAGATTGTTCGCGCCTGCGAGGTGGCCGCGAAGGCCAAGACCGCATCTCTCTGCATCCGCCCAATGGATGTGCGCCTTGCCGTCGAGCTTCTGGCCGGTACCGGCGTTCCGGTGTGCACCGTTGTCGGATTCCCGCATGGCTCAACGACAACCGCCACCAAGGTATTCGAAACCATCGAGGCAGTTGAGGCGGGTTGCCTTGAGGTAGATATGGTTCTGAACATTTCGCAGCTTCGTGACGGTTTCTTCGATGCCGTTCAGTCCGACATCGCGGCTGTCGTAGACGCCGCCAAGGGTGTGAACCCCGACGCGATTGTCAAGGTAATCTTCGAGACCTCGCTGCTGAACCGAGAGCAGATCATCAAAGCCTGCCAGCTGTCCGAGGCCGCTGGTGCCGACTTCGTCAAGACCTCTACCGGTTTTTCCTCCGCCGGCGCAACAATCGAGAATGTGGCGCTTATGAGGGAGTGCGTGGGCGACCGTCTCAAGGTGAAGGCCTCCGGGGGAGTGCGTACTCTCGATGCACTCATCGACTTTGTGGAGGCCGGAGCAGACCGTTGCGGAGCCTCCGCAACGGAATCTATCCTCGAGGACTTTACAAGTAAAGCCCCCCTAGACTAAAATCAAGTCATGACACTTCCAGCTCTGTATCTCTCCCACGGCGCCCCTCCACTACTGGATGACCCGGTGTGGAAGCAGCAGCTGTCTGACTGGTCCGGTGCCCTGGAGAAGCCGAAGGGCATCCTGGTGGTTTCGGCTCACTGGGAGAACG
Organism: Micrococcales bacterium; assembly: GCA_046073865.1. GTDB lineage: Bacteria > Actinomycetota > Actinomycetes > Actinomycetales > Microbacteriaceae > Rhodoluna. The sequence goes on from JBJTNC010000166.1 coordinate 2,037, forward strand.
CCCCGGTTGCAATCTCCAGCACCGATGCCAAAACTCCGCTGATCTATGACTTTGGTGGTTTCGCTCCGCGCTACTACAACGAGAAGTACGAGACTCCGGATGCCACTTGGCTGGGGCAGATGGTTGCGTCCGTGATGCCAGACACCGAGCCACTCCACCAGAGCCCCAAGCGTGGCCTGGACCACGGCGCTTGGGTGCCCGTGAAAATCATGTACCCAGACGCAGACATTCCCGTAATCCAGCTGTCACTGCCAACCTCCGACCCGGTTAAGCTCATCGAACTCGGTCGCAGACTTCGCCCGCTGCGCGATCACGGAATCCTCATTGTTGGATCCGGTTTCATGACCCACGGGCTGCCGTACCTGCGCGAGTTCCGCATCGATGCACCGGCACCCGGCTGGTCCAAGGAGTTTGATCACTGGGCTGGCGAGGCGCTGCAGCGTGGCGACATCGATAGCCTCATCAACTACAAGAGCCTTGCGCCCGGTATGCCTTACGCGCATCCAACCGTAGAGCACTTCACCCCGCTGTTCGTCTCGCTCGGAGCGGCAACCAACCCCGATGCCGCGCCAGAGCAGGTAATCGACGGGTTCTGGATGGGCTTGGCAAAGCGATCCTTCCAGGTGGCATGATGACCGAGATTGGCGCTACCCTCGCAAGGCCGCACGTTTGGCAGCCAGCCGCAAACCCCGGGCAGGCTCGAACTCTCCTTCTGTTGCACGGCATGGGCGCGGATGAGCACGATCTGCTCGCTCTCGGCCGGTTACTCGACCCATCCGCCAACCTGCTTTCACCAAGGGGGCTGGTAAACAACGATGGCCTGAATCGCTTCTTCCTGCGCTTCCCGGACGGCAGTTTCGACGAACCCG
>JBJTNC010000167.1:0-7132 GCA_046073865.1 Micrococcales bacterium
GCGGCGCCAACCAGCGACACTAGCGGCGTCCGCCTCGCGCCCTGGCGAATCCCTCTGCGATCATGTCCATCAGGTCCTCGCGCTCCTCGCGGTCGAGGAACGCTGCACCGGCGGCGTTCATCTGGAACTGCTCGAGGTCTCCCAGGCCGTAGCCGAAGGCGTTGGAGAGTAGCTGCAGCTCGCGCGAGAGCGTGGTGCGGCTCATCAGGCGGTTGTCGGTGTTTACCGTCACGTTGAACCCCAGCTGGTACAGGATGTCGAACGGGTGGTCCTCCATCTCGTCGCCCCACATGGAGATTGCGCCGGTCTGCAAGTTGCTGCTCGGCGAAAGCTCAAGCGGAATTCCGCGGTCAAAAACCCAGCGGGCAACCGGCCCCAGAACAACGTAGTCGGTCTCGTCCTCGCTGCTGCTGCGCAGCAGGTCTTCGCTGATCCTCACGCCGTGACCCAGGCGCAGCGCGCGGCCGTTGACCAACGCGTCCTTGATGCTGTCAACACCATCGGCCTCGCCTGCGTGAACGGTGATTGGCATCATCTCCGAGGCCAGGTAGTCAAAGGCCAGCTTGTGCTTGCTGGGCGGGAATCCCGCCTCTGCGCCCGCGATGTCAAAGCCAACCACACCGTTGTTGCGGTGGCGAACCGCCAGCTCGGCAATCTCGAGACCGCGGTCGTTGTGGCGCATGGCCGTAACCAGCTGGCCGGTCTGGATGAATCCGCCCTGGCGCTCCACAACCTCTCGGCCCTCCTCGAGGCCGTCCTGAACCGCCTCGACAACCTCGTCCAGGGTGAGTCCGCGCTGAAGGTGCTGCTCGGGCGCCCAGCGCACCTCGCCGTAGATCACGCCATCGTTGGCAAGGTCAAGCACAAACTCCTTGGCAACGCGCGAAAGCCCCTCGCGGGTCTGCATCACTGCGATGGTGTGGTCGAAGGTCTCCAGGTAGCGAGGCAGCGAACCGGAGTCAGCCGACTCAAAGAACCAGTCGGCCAGCTCGGCCGCGTTGTCCGCGGGAAGCTGGTGGCCAATCTCGGCGGAGAGTTCGATGATGGTTTGGGGGCGTAGGCCGCCATCCAGGTGGTCGTGAAGCGAAACCTTTGGCAGTTCGCGGAAGTCAAAGTTAGCCATGGTTACAGCCTTTCCAAAATAATCTTGCGGGCCGGCGCGGTAGCTCCGTACTCGATTCCGCCGACTAGGGCTTCCTGAGCTCGCTCGAAGCGCTCCGGTTCATCGGTGAAGAGAGTGAGCAGCGGCTGACCAGCCACAACTGTATCGCCCAATTGGGCGTGCATCTGGATGCCGGCGCCAAACTGCACGGCGTCTTCCTTGCGGGCGCGGCCGGCGCCGAGGCGCCAGGAGGCAACTCCCAGGGCGAGGGCGTCCAGCTTGGTGAGGGCACCCGATTCCTGGGCAACAATCACGTGACTGTGCTTAGCAACCGGAAGCTTGGCGGCCGGGTTTCCGCCCTGAGCGCGAATCATCTGATTCCACTTGTCCATGGCGCGGCCATCGCTGAGCGCAGCCGCAACGTCAACATCGGTCTTTCCCGCCAGGCGCAGCATCTCTCGGGCCAGCTCCACGGTGATCTCAACCACGTCCGCCGGGCCGCCTCCGGCCAAAACCTCAACCGATTCCTCAACCTCGAGCGCATTGCCAATCTTGAGTCCGAGCGGAGTGGACATGTCCGTTAGCAGGGCGCTGGTGTTTACGCCGGAATCGTTACCGAGGTCAACCATCACTCGGGCCAGCTCGCGGGCGCGGTCGATGTCCTTCATGAAGGCACCGGAGCCAACCTTCACGTCAAGCACCAGGTTGGCGGTGCCCTCGGCGATCTTCTTGCTCATGATGCTTGAGGCGATAAGCGGAATAGCCTCTACTGTCCCGGTCACGTCGCGCAGCGCGTAGAGCTTGCGGTCTGCGGGAGCCAGGCCGCTGCCGGCTGCGCAAATGACCGCGCCAACCTCGTCAAGCTGGGAGTGCATCTCGGCGTTGCTGAGAGCTGCTCGCCAACCCGGGATGGACTCCAGCTTGTCGAGAGTGCCACCCGTGTGACCTAGGCCTCGGCCAGAAAGCTGCGGCACCGCAACCCCAAAGACCGCAACCAGCGGAGCCAGGGGCAGAGTGATCTTGTCGCCAACGCCACCGGTTGAATGCTTGTCTGCGGTAGCTGCCTTTAGCCCCGAGTAATCCAAGCGCTCGCCCGAACGAATCATGGCCGTGGTTAGGTCTCGAATCTCACGGCGGCTCATGCCGTTCAGCAGGATCGCCATCGCCATGGCCGACATCTGTTCGTCGGCCACCACGCCCGAGGTGTAGTTGGCAATCAGCCAGTCGATCTGGGCGGTGGTGAGCTCGCCGCGCTCGCGCTTGGCGATAATCAGTTCAACGGCGCTGAACTCAGTCATGCTTGTGTTCCTCTAACTGTGCGGGGCCGAAAGCATCCGGCAGCACATCGGTGATGTCTTTCACGCCCGAGACCGTGAGCAGCTTCATTCCGGGTGCAGAGTGCTCGAACAGAAGCTGGCGGCAGCGGCCGCAGGGCATGAGGGTGTTGCCGTGGCCATCCACGCAGGCAAAGTACGCGAGCTTTCCGCCACCCTGACGGAACAGGTCACTGATGAGCGAGCACTCAGCGCAGAGGGTCATTCCAAACGATGCGTTCTCGATGTTGCAGCCGGCCACCAGCCTGCCATCGGTGGTGATTGCAGCGGCGCCAACCGGAAACTGCGAGTACGGCGAATACGAGTTCTGGCGCGCGCTCACGGCGGCGGCCTTCAGGGCATCCCAGTCAACAGACACGGTGTCTCCTAGCTCTTGATATAAGGTTTGCCGTCGGCTGCCGGGCCAACCACCTTGCCAACCAGACCCGCAACCGCGATGACGGTGAGCACGTATGGCAGCATCAGCAGGAATTCGCTCGGAACACTGCTACCGATGATTGCCAGGCCGAACTGAAGGTTCTCGCTGAAGCCAAACAGCAGGGCGGCGAGCGCCGCGTTGATTGGGTTCCAGCGGCCAAAGATGAGAGCGGCGAGCGCGATGTAACCGGCGCCGTTGGTCATCTCCTTACCGAAAGCTCCAACCTGACCGAGGGTGAAGAAGGCCCCTCCCAAACCGGCGAGGGCACCACCCAGAATCACACTGATGTAGCGGGTGCGGTAAACCTTGATACCCACGGTGTCCGCGGCCTTCGGGTATTCGCCAACCGCGCGGACGCGCAGACCCCAGCGGGTCTTGAAAAGCGCAACCCAGACAACGGCAACCGCAACATACATGAGGTAGACGATTGGCGTCTGGTTGAAGAGCACCGGCCCTAGAACCGGAATGTTCGCCAACCCGGGGATTGCCACATCGCTGAATCTTGGTGGGGAGTTGAACGTGGCCATGTCGCTCATGAGAGTGGAGAACAGGAAGTTGGTGAGGCCAACGACCAAAACGTTCAAGACCACACCGACGATGATCTGGTCAACAACGTACTTGATTGCGAAGACGGCGAGCACCCAGGCAACCAGGGCTCCCGCTACCGCGGCGGCGATTAGGCCAACCCACAGCGAACCCGTGAGCGATGCCACCAGCGCAGAGACGAATGCACCAGCCAAGAGCTGGCCCTCGATGGCGATGTTGACCACACCGGAGCGCTCACTCAGAACACCGGCCAGGCTTCCGAAGATGAGCGGCACTGCGAGAGCTAGCGAACCCGCTAGCAGTGCGGTGAGCGTGAGGTTCTTGCCCGCGTAGAGCACGGTGAGGACCTCTGCAATGAGGAACAGCCCAAACACCGGCATCATCAGGCGAGCGTCGCGAACCTGACGGCGGTAGTTCAGCCAACTCACCGCTGTGATGGCCAGCATGATGACCGCGCAGACCCAGGCAACAGCAGCAGCCGGCACGCCGAACTGCGGAATCTGGATGAGGTCGCCGGACTCGCTCAGCGTGATTTGCGTTGCAACCGCAGGTGCAAACACCGCGAAGAAAACCGCAATCGCGGACAGTACTGAATAGATTCGCGCGCCGCGCAGACCTAGCTTCATGCCGCTACCGCCTTTCGCTCAGCCTTGATTCGGAAGATTGCGCGGACCAGCGGCGGGGCGGCGATGAACAGCACGATCATTGACTGCACCACGAAGACGATGTCAACCGGGATTCCCTGGCTGGCCTGCATAGTCACGGCTCCGGCGCGGAGTCCACCGAACAGGATTCCAGCGGCCAAAACGCCGAGCGGGTTGTTTCGGCCCAAAAGCGCAACCGTGATTGCATCGAAACCGAAAGAGGCCGCAACACCGGTGGTTAGCGAACCCTCGGTGCCCAGGATTTGCGAGGTTCCCGCGAGCCCAGCGAGCGCACCCGACACGGCCATGACCAAAACGTAGGTGAGGCCGATGTTGATGCCCGCAACCTTGGCGGCGGAAGGGTTGTGACCCAGTGCGCGGAACTGGAAGCCCAGCGTGCTGCGGTTCAGCAACCACCAGACAAACCAGACGGCAGCGAGCATGGCGAATACGCCGGCGTGCAAGCGGAACTGGTCGCCCAGGAAGGCGGGGTACTTGGCGCTGTCGAGAATCGGCTTCGAGATTGGGTTGATGTTGTGCGGTGCCTGCAGAACCGGAGTCTTGAGCAGGTATTGCAGCAGCATGGCCGCGATGTAGTTGAACATGATGGTGACGATTACCTCGTTGGCTCCCGTGGTTGCCTTGAGGAAACCAACCAGGGCTCCGAAGAACGCACCACCTAGCACACCGGCAAGCACAGCGAGCGGGAAGTGGATTGCCCAGGGAAGGTCAACGTTGATGCCAACCCAGCCGGCGAACATGGCGCCGAACAGAATCTGACCGGTTCCACCGATGTTGAAGAGTCCGCTGCGGAACGCAACGGCGAGGCCGAGGCCCGCCATCGTGATGGGGGTGGCAAATGCCAGGGTCTCGGTGATCGGGGTGATCATGCCAACAAAAGAGCTGGCCTGATAGTTGAAAACCGAGCCCCTGAACCGCGCGTCGTATGCGCCGAAAACGGCATTCCAGACGGCGCTGAAGAAATCGCCCGGCCTGGCAAAGAGGTAGGTGGCCGAGGTCTGCACGCCGGTGTTTGAGACGGCGATGAGCACGCCACCGACAACCAGCGAGACCAGGACTGCCAGCACCGATAGGGCAAAGTTGCCGCTTAAATACTTTCTGATCATGCGCTGATTCCCGCCATCATTTTTCCGAGTACGGCCCTGTCCGTGTCTGGCGGAACAATGCCAACAATCTTGCCGCGATACATGACCGCGATGCGGTCGCCCAGTTGCGTTGCCTCGTCGAGCTCTGTTGCCACGATTAGCACCGGGGTTCCGGAGTCACGGGTGGCGACAATCTGCTCGTGGACGAATTCGATGGAGCCAACGTCTAGTCCGCGGGTTGGCTGCGATGCCACCAGCAGGCTGAGTTTGCGGCTGAGTTCGCGGGCCAGAACAACCTTCTGCTGGTTTCCACCAGAGAGCTGACCGGCGCGGGTCTCGATTCCCTGCGACCTGACGTCGAACTCGGAGATCTTTTTTGCCGCAAAGTCCTTCAGGAACTGAAGCTGAATAACACCACGCTTGGCGAAGGGCTGGCGGTCGCTGCGGTTGAGCATCAGGTTTTCCGCGATGCTGAAGTCGGCCACCAGGCCATCCTCGGTGCGGTCTTCCGGCACAAATCCGAGCCCGGCATCCAGACGCTGCTTGACGCTCTTGCCAACCAGCTCGTTGCCATCGAGGACGATACTTCCGGAGATGTGGCTCTGCGTTCCAAGGATCGCCTCGGTGAGTTCTGTCTGACCGTTTCCCTGAACACCTGCGATAACGAGGATCTCGCCCGCGTGTAGGTCGAGCGAAATATCGTCAAGGACCTTGCTACCGGCGTCGTCCCAGACCGAAAGGTTTCGGATCTGAAGTTGTGCGGCCCCGGGCTTGGCGGGTGCCTTGACCACATCGAGGTCAACGGCGCGGCCAACCATGAGCGATGCCATTTCTTCGGCGGTGTCGGTTGGCTTGGCCGTTCCCACGATCTTGCCGAGGCGCATCACCGTGATCTTGTCGGCGGCCTCGCGCACCTCGCGCAACTTGTGGGTGATGAAGACTATGCCTCGACCGCTGTCACGCAGCTGCTTCATGATTGCCATGAGCTCGTCGGTCTCCTGAGGGGTGAGCACGGCTGTCGGCTCATCGAACACCAGAACCTGAGCATCACCGATGAGCGCCTTCACGATCTCAACGCGCTGCTGAACACCAACTGGCAGGTCTCCAACCACAGCGTCGGGGTCTATGTCGAAGCCAAACCTGTCGGAGACCTCTTTTACCTTGGCGCGCGCCGCTGCCAGGTCCAGGAATCCGCCGCGCTTGACCGGCTCGTGACCGAGCACTACGTTTTCGGCAACGGTAAACACGGGGATGAGCATGAAGTGCTGGTGCACCATTCCGATGCCGGCGGCCATCGCATCACCGGGGCCGTTGAATTTGACCGGCTTGTCATCGATGAGGATTTCGCCACCGTCGGCCTGATACAAGCCATACAGAACGTTCATGAGTGTTGACTTACCCGCGCCGTTTTCCCCCAGCAGGCAGTGGATCTGCCCGGGCTCGACAACGAGATTCACCGCATCGTTGGCAACCAGCGAACCAAATCGCTTGGTGATGCCACGCAGTTCAAGCTTCATCGCTCCTGCTTTCAAACCGGCACGCAGTGGCGTGCCTCATGGCAAGTCTAGCCATTCTAAAAGCGGAAACGGGGGCCGCTCGCGCGACCCCCGAAACCGTTGTTTTGTATTACTTGTTGTAGATCGAGGTGACCTTGACTGCACCAGAGATGATGTCCTTCTGGAGCTGGTCCAGCTCGGCCTGGATACCCGATGGGTAAGCCACGTCGTGCTGAGGAGCAATCATCACACCGCCGTTGGCAAGGGTGCCAACGTACTGGTTTGCGTCGCCACCGGTGAACTTGCCGTCAACGCCGTCCTTGATGACAGACTCAACTGCGCCGGCCATCTTCTTCTCAATCGAGGTGAGGATGTTCTTCTTGTCTGCGGCGTGGGTTGGGCTGCCGTACCAGTCGCTGTCAACACCGATAACCAGGGTGCCTGGGTGGTCCAGGGTTGCCTGACCGGAGCCGATGCCCACTGGGC
>JBJTNC010000168.1:0-4465 GCA_046073865.1 Micrococcales bacterium
CCCGGCTGCTGGACGACTGCACCCTGGAGTGGTCGCGCGAAAACCTGAACACAGGAGTGCTGTTGCGCTGCCTGGTTCCGGTTATCTAGGGCCAGCAACAGTTTGCTGAGGCAAGTCTTATTTAGTAACGCGTGTGAAAGGTGGGGTACCACCCACTTTTCCTAGTGGCAAGAGTGGGGCGGGGTTAGGCTGGGAGCATGATCAACAAAAAACTTTCGGCTCTCTCCGTTGCAGCCCTCGGTGCTGCAAGCCTCGCTTCGGTTGCGGCTCCAGCGCACGCCACCCCAACCCAGGTTCCGGGTTGCGGCGAGCAGCCAACCGCCTCAAACCTGCAGCTGAACCACAGCGGTTCGCTCTGCTTCCTGCTAGCAACCGATGCAGGAGCCTACTCCTGGACCGTTCCAGCAGGCGTTACCCACCTCTCCGCGCTTCTAGTGGGCGGCGGAAGCGGCGCGTATTTCGATGCCACCAACGGCTACACCGGCACCGGTGGAGCCGTCAACTACGTTGACACCACGGTAGCGGCAGGTGACACCGTCGCTGGTGCCATTGGCACCGCCGGTAGCGCCGGTGATGCCACTCACGTGACTGGCAACGGTGGCGACACCTCGCTCAGCATCAACTCAGGAACCGCCACCACCGCGCTCGGAGGCGTGTACGGCAACGGAGGTAGCAACATCTGCACCGTTGACTACCCAAGCGTGAACCCAACGCAGGTGATCTACCTGGGAACCGGTAACAGTGGCGCAGGAACCCCATCCACCGCCTGCATCGATGGCACCTCGAACGGAATCGTAATTGGTCTAGATCCAAACGCGCCAGCCGTTTTCCAGGGTCTGCCTGCAGCACCGGTTGGCAACGCTGGAATCATCTTCCAGAACACCAGCACCACCATGTACGCACCTGGCGACGGTGGCTCGCTTCTGCTGAGCGCCGACAACCAGTTCCTCACCGGTAAGACCAGCTACAGCACCAGCAACGCCGGCGACGGTGAGCGCGGAATCGTGTTCCTGGTTTACCCAGCCGTAACCGCTCCGCTTAGCTACGACGCCAACGGTGCAACAGGTGGAAGCGTGCCAACTGACGCGAACACCTACTACACCTACGACGACGCAACCGTGCTGGACAACACCGGCTCGCTGACTCGCACCGGCTACACCTTCAACGGCTGGAACACCGCTGCCGACGGCACCGGTACCGCCTACGCCGCTAACGCATTGGTGAACCTTGGCGCAGAGGGCGTAACCCTCTACGCACAGTGGACCCCTGCCCAGATGGCACAGAACCCAGTCACCAAGAAGATCACCACCTTCAAGGGCGACAGCTCGATGCTGGTTCCAGGCATGCGCACCCAGGTTAAGAAGTTCCTGACCTCGGTTCCTCACGGTGGCGCCATCGTCTGCACCGGCTCCACCTCGGGTGCAAAGGTCACCGGCTTCGACAAGAAGCTGGCCAAGACCCGCGCGCTGACCGTCTGCGAGTATGCCAAGAAGCTGCGCTCGGACATCAGCTACACCGTCCACATCAACCCTTCATCTGGTAAGGGCGTAAGCGCTCGACACGTTTGGATGAGCTACACCCCTAACGTTGGCTAACAACTAGGTTGAACAATGCCCGGTCTCCTCACTGGCGGCCGGGCATTGTTATTTAGGATTACTTCATGCTGAACCCAATGCATCACATTCTGGCCCAGGCGGCTGCCAACCCGGCCAAGATTGCCATCGAGGGCGGCTACTTTGACACCAACTACGGCCAGTTTGCCGATGGGGTCAAGCGCGTTGCCTCTGCACTTCGAGGCGCCGGCGTTAGGCCAGGCCACGTGGTTGGACTCAGGTTGGACCGCGGTGTGCAGGGCGTTTTCTGGGGCGCCGTGATGCACGAGGCGGCGGTGGCGTTCGCCGCCAGCAGGCCGGTGGTTGATGCCTACGGCGAGCACATCGACTGGCTGGTTACAGACGACATTGGCCTGAGCCTAAAGGGCAAGACCATCCGCATCAACCCGCAGTGGTTGGAGGGTCTTGGCCGCATCAATCCCCGCGTTGACGTGCTGGACTATCCATCGATGGATGCACCCGTGCGCCTTGCCTTTTCCAGCGGAACCACCGGCACGCCTAAGGGCGTGGCGTTTAGCACGGCCATGCTGTGCACCCGAGCCGAGGCCGCGGAGCGCACCTGGATGCCAGCGCAACCATTCTTTAGCCAGCTGGGCATGGACACCCCCAGCGGCATGCTCACCCAGTTTTGGAGCCTGCTGGGAAATCACGCCTACTTTCAGCCGGCCATTCCGCCGATTGATGCCGACACCATAAATCGCTTCGAGATTGCCACCCTCAAGACCAGCCCATCGAAGCTGATGGACATTGTGAGTTTTGCCGAGGAGAAGGGGCTGCGCTGGGACTCGCTCCAGACCCTTGAGGTTGCGGGCGGCACGCTGAGCCCGGTGCTTGCGGCCAGGTTTGCGGCTCTCAGCCCCGCCAAGATCCGCTACCTGTACGGCTCCACGGAGGCCGGAACGGTGATCACCGGCGAGTACGACCCGGCCGACCCAACCAAGCTCGGCCAGCCGGTGGCCGGTACCTCGCTGCAGATTGTGGGCGATGCCGTTGCTATCCAGACCCCGTTCATGGCGCGCGAATACTGGATGGCGCCCGAGGCCTCGGCCAAGGCCTTTGCCAACGGTAGCTTCTGGCCGGGTGACACCGGCGCGCTGGACCCGGATGGCTCGTTCCGCGTACTTGGCCGCACCGACGAACTGGTGAACGCGGCCGGCGCCAAGGTTGACCCCGCGTGGATTGACCTGAAGATTGCCGAGTATCGCGGAATAACAGAGGCCGCCGCCTTTGGCTATCTGGATCCGCGCAGCGGCGGTCAGGCGCTGGCGCTGGCGTTTGTTGCGGAGCGCGAGTTGAGCGTGGAGAATCTGCAGAACCACCTGCGCGACACCTTCCAGAACATTCGCTTTGCCAGCGTGATGCGGGTTGAAGAGATTCCGCGCAACGCCTTTGGCAAGGTTCAGCGCAACCAGCTTGCCGCCCAGCTTGAGGCCAGTTTGGCAAACGGTTAACCGGCTTAAGATAAGTAAAGCCCACCTTGACTAAATAAGGCAAGCGGCCCTAGACTTGCCTCATGCCCGCACCAGTAGTTTTTGGCCTCGATACCTTTGGCGACGCCACGGTTGACGCCAAGGGCAACCCCGAGAGTCACGCTCAGACCATAAGAAACCTGGTTGAGCAGGCGCGCCTGGCGGATCAGCTTGGCCTCCACGGCTTTGGTATTGGCGAACACCATCGCCCAGACTTTGCGGTTTCGGCACCAGACACCGTGCTGGCTGGCATCGCAACTGTGACCCAAAATATTCGCCTCAGCACGGCGGTTACCATCCTTTCCACCGATGACCCGGTGCGCGTTTACGAGCGCTTCGCCACCATCCAGGCCTTAAGCAACGGCCGAGCCGAGATCTCTGTTGGCCGAGGCAGCTACCTCGAGGGCTTTCAACTCTTCGGCTACCGGGTTGAAGACTCGTTCGATCTCTTTGACGAGCGCCTAGATCTGCTGGCCCGGTTGCTAACCCAGCGCCCGGTGAGCTGGCAGGGCAAGACCAGGTCTGCCCTGAACGGTCAGCAGGTGTGGCCCAAGCTGGAGCAAAACCTGCCGCTTCGCGTTGCCGTTGGTGGCTCACCCGAGAGCGCCGAGCGCGCGGCCCGCATGGGCCTGCCACTGGCCCTCTCTGTTATCAGCGGAGACCCAACCCGCTTCGCCGACTACATTGCCACCTACCGCACCAGCCTGAAGCAGCACGGTTGGGGTGAGCGCCAGGTATCGGTGCACGGCCCAGGCTACATAGCCGCCACCGATGGCCAGGCTATTGCTGAATACTGGCCGCACTACGACGCCAGCTACGGCCGGATCTCGCGCGAGCGCGGCCAGACCCACATTGACTACGCCTACTTTGTGCGCGAGGTTGAAGAGGGCGCCCTATACGTTGGCAGCCCCGAGACTGTGGCCCGCAAGATTGCCCGCACAGTGGATGCGCTGGGCGTTGACCGCTTTGATTTCAAGTACAACGCCGGCCCCATGACCCACGCTGCAAGCCTGCGCAACATTGAGCTTTATGCGGGTGAGGTTGCTGACGCGGTTAGCGGTTTGCTGGGTTCTGAAAAGTTAGTTTTCGCAGCAGTTTAGAGAACTTGGCAACGGCCGCCGCCTCTGTAAGGTTGGCGCGCGCATAGGCCTGACCGTTTCTGCCCAGTTCGTTTGCCAGCTCCGAATCTTCAAGCAGGAGTTCAATGGCCTCAATCAGTGCCTGAGAATTTCCCGACTCAACCACCAGGCCGGCGTTAGCATCTCGGATTACCTGTGCGGTAATTCCGTTTGGGTCGGTTGCCGCAATCACCGGCCTGCCGGATGCAAAGTATGAGGTGAGCTTGCTGGGTACGGCCATCTCCGAAACACCGGGTAGCTCGTG
>JBJTNC010000169.1:0-4162 GCA_046073865.1 Micrococcales bacterium
CAGGAACGCAAGAGCGGCGAGCCCTACATCACCCACCCGCTCGCGGTCACCAAGATTCTGGCAGACCTGGGAATTGGTGTTACCAGCCTGGCAGCCGCGCTGCTGCACGACACGGTGGAGGACACCCCGTACACTCTGGAGCAGCTAACGCGCGATTTCGGCAACGAGATCGCGATGCTGGTGGACGGCGTAACCAAGCTGGACAAGGTCAAGTTTGGCGAGAACGCGCAGGCCGAGACCGTGCGAAAGATGGTCGTTGCCATGTCCAAGGACATTCGTGTCCTTGTCATCAAGCTTGCCGACCGACTCCACAATGCACGCACCTGGAAGTTTGTCCCGGAGGAGAAGGCGCGCAAGAAGGCTCAGGAAACCCTGGAGATTTACGCTCCGCTGGCGCACCGCCTGGGAATCTCCGCCATCAAGAGCGAGCTCGAGGACATCTCGTTTTCGGTTCTCTACCCAAAGGTGTACGAGGAGATCGTCAATCTCGTTCGCCAGCGCAGCCCCAAGCGCGAAGAGTTCATCGATCAGGTGATCGCCTCGATTGATTCGGACATGCGAGAAAACCGCATCAAGGGTCGAGTTGCCGGGCGCCCGAAGCAGTACTACAGCATCTATCAGAAAATGGTTCTCCGCGGCCGAGAGTTTGACGACATCTACGACCTGGTTGGCATCCGTGTGATTGTTGCCGAGGTCCGCGACTGCTACGCCATTCTGGGTGCCATCCACGCAAGATGGTCGCCGGTCCCTGGTCGATTCAAAGACTACATCGCGATGCCGAAGTTCAACCTGTACCAGTCGCTGCACACCACAGTGATTGGCCCGGCTGGGCGACCAATCGAGATTCAGATTCGCACGCAGGAGATGCACCAGCGGGCAGAGTACGGTGTTGCAGCGCACTGGAAGTACAAGGAAAATCTTCGCGGCGAGAGCTCGACCGAGGAAGACCTGGCCTGGCTCAAGCACCTAAGCGACTGGCAGGCCGAGACCCAGGATCCATCGGAGTTCCTGGACGCGCTGCGTTTCGAAATCGGCGCCAAGGACCTCTACGTTTTCACGCCCAAGGGTCGAGTAATCGGACTCCCGACCGGAGCCACCCCGGTTGACTTCGCCTACGCGGTTCACACCGAGATTGGCCATCGCACAATGGGCGCCAAGGTCAACGGCAGACTCGTTCCACTGGAGACAGTGCTTCAGTCCGGCGATGTGGTTGAGATATTCACCTCAAAGAGCCCGGATGCGGGCCCATCGCAGGACTGGCTTACCTTTGTCAAGAGCCAGCGCGCTAAGTCCAAGATCAAGCAGTGGGTTGCAGCCGGTAGACGCGAGGATGCGGTTGAGCACGGACGCGAGGCGCTTGCAAAGGCCCTGCGCAAGGCCAATCTCCCGTTGAAGAGCCTGCTGGGCGGAGATTTGCTTATTCAGCTAGCCTCCGAACTTCACTACACCGATGTGAGTGCGCTCTACGCGGCTGTGGGGGAGAACCACATCTCGGCGCAGTCGGTGGTTGAGAAACTAACGGCCGCGGTGCGTCAGGAACAGGACAGCGAAGAGCCGCTGTTCGAGATTCCAAAGCGTCCGGTCAGTGCAACGAGCGCCAGGAACGCCAGCGGTGTTCTGGTTCGTGGCGACGCCGATGTGATGGTGAAGCTCGCGCGCTGCTGCACCCCCGTTCCGGGAGACCCCATCGTGGGCTGGATCACAAGAGGTACCGGTGTTTCCGTCCACAGGGCAGACTGCAAGAATGTTGTGGACCTCAAGACCCAGCCGGAGCGCATGATCGATGTCTCGTGGGCCGAAACCAGCCGGGGCGTTTTCCTAGTGCAGATTCAGATTGAGGCCTTGGACAGAAACGGCCTGCTCTCGGACGTGACCCGCGTCTTGGCGGAGCACCACGTGAACATTCTGAGTGCAGCCGTTTCCACTCGTTCCGACAGGGTTGCTCTGAGCAAGTTTGTCTTCGAGATTGGTGACCCAGGCATTCTCGATCACCTATTGAGCGCGGTCCGTCGAATCGACGCCGTATACGACGTCTACCGCGTCTACTCCTAGTCTGAGGCTGGCAGGACCGCGTCTAGCGTACCTGCCATAACGTTGGTCAACCACACCGCCGCGTAACCCGAGAGGTGGTTTTGATCACGATAGATGAGCACAGAATCCACTATCGGCGGACAAACATCGGCCGTGCAAAACCAGTCCCGCGTATCGATGTAGTGAATTTTAGGGTTCTCATCCGCAAGCTTGGCTAGCGACCGACCCACCCAGCTGTAGTAGGCCTTGTTCCTGAGTGAGACGCAGCCGGAGTAGTCGGTCTGATTGCTGAGAATGCAGGCGGGGGTGTCACCCGATTGCCGAGGGGTGTCCCCGATGAGAACAAGTTCATCAGTCTTGGCTGCAAGCGCCGGAAGTTTGGCAAGCATGAAAGGTAGAACCTTTCTGGCCACCGACTGGAAGGCTCCAACGATGACAACATCCGGATGCTCGGCGGTTATCTGGCGGTTCCAAAAGTGGTTCATGCCGTCACACTCGGGGTAGTAGGCCTCGCTGGCGTTGGGCAGCTGTGGCACACAACTCGCCTTGGCGTGCACCGTAAGGCGATACCCGTTTGCCCTCGCGTAGGCGTCGATGGCGTAAAACCACTGACCGGCGTGGCTGTCGCCAATCAGCCACATCGACTTTGTACCGTTTGGGTCACCGAACTGGCAGTTTGCGGCGCGCTTTTTGATGGCACCGATCTCGATGCAGCCGCGTTGATTCGCCTGATTCAGCTGTTCGCGGTCGGTCATCGCGGGGTAAAGCTGTGCGGGCAGACTCGTGTTTCCTGCCGAGGCGGCGAGCCTAGCTGCAAGTTCTTGGGCGTTGGCGGGTGCGGAGACCACCGATGGCAAACTGGGCGCGAGCGGGCTCTGCGGAATGTGGGTGGCCTTTGGAGCCGGCACGAACACAACGTAGGCCAAAGCTGCCGACAATAGCGCAGCAGCGGTGCCTATAAAAATGGCGCGATTGTTACGTAACCGCTCTCGGGTTGGCAAAGCCAAACTAGGCCTTCTTGACAACCTCGAGCCAGGCCTTGCGGGCGGCCAGAGCCTCTTCGGCAGCCTTCGTTGCCTTAGCGTCCTTCTTAGCCTTCGCGGCGGCGAGGTCGGCCTCAAGCTTGACGATCGACTCCTCCAGCTGGCTCAGCACGGAGTTGGTGCGGGCGACGGTTGCTGGGTCGGTCTTGCGCCAGTGCTCCTGCTCGGCGCTCTTCACGCGGGCCTCGATGGCGCGCATGCGGTCTTCGACCTCGCGAACCTTGTCCTTGCCAACGCGGCCAATCTTTTCCCACTTAGCCTGAATGGCTAGCAGAGTCTTCTTGGCGGCCGCAAGGTCCTTGCTCGGGTCAACGGACTTCTCAGCCTCGGCCAGGAGGGCCAGCTTGGCCTCCAGGTTCGCGGCGTAGTCCGCATTTTCAACGGCTACGGCCTCGCCCTTCGCAGAGTAGATCGCGTCTCCGGCGGCCTTGAAGCGAGCCCAAAGCTCGTCATCGCTCTTGCTCTTGGTGTGGCCGGCTGCCTTCCACTGGTCCAGCAGTTTGCGGTACTCAACAACGGCGTCAGCACCCTTTTCGATGAGCGCCTCGGCGGCTGCAACAATCTCGGACTTCTTTGCCTTGATGGCCTTGTTGGCGCTGTCAAGCTGCGCGAAGTATTGGCGCTTGTTGGAATCAAACTTGGTGCGTGCTGCGCTGAATCGCTTCCAGATCACATCGGCCTCAGCCTTTGGAAGCTTTGGACCGTTCTTCTGCGCGTTCTGCCAGCGCTCGAAGAGCTCGGTCATCGCGGCAGTGCCGTTCTTCCACTGGGTCTTTGCAGGGTCCTGGTTGGCAATGGCCTCGGCCTCGTCTGCAATCTTGGCGCGCTCCGCGAGGGCGGCACCAATCTGCTCCTTGTTTGCCTCGTGCTTGGCGGCAACCTCTAGCTCCACCTTCTCGGAGAGCTTGGCCAGGCGAGCGCGCAGGTCAGCGATGTCGCCAACAACCATAGGCTCAACCAGCTCGGTGGTGAGGTGCTGGAAGCTCTTCTTCAGGGCGGCTGCATCAGCTTTGGCTGCAACACGCTGTTCCAGCAGGCGAACCTGGGCGGCTAGGTCTGCGTACTTGCGCTCGTAGAAGGCGAGTGCC
>JBJTNC010000170.1:0-3661 GCA_046073865.1 Micrococcales bacterium
CGGCAAGGCTCTTGGCCGGGTTCAAAACGCCCTGTGCCAGGCTGGCGAGAATTGCAAAAACGCTGCCGACGGCCAGTGCGTGGATCACACCGCGCGAGCCCTCCGCACCTCTTTTTGCCATCGCAAACGCCTCTTCCAGTAACCCCCGGATGAAACTATGCGCGTGGGTGAAACACTCGGTGAACATTTCACCAATGAAAGTGGGCGTCGAGTGAAAATGCTGGCGAACTTTGGGCCTTTAAAGAGGTGATGCCCCGCACACCGGCGGGGCATCACGGTTGACTAACGAGATCGCTTGGGTCGGCGCAGCATGTTGATGAACACGGGCGGCAGAACTATGAGTAGAACCAGCAGCACGCCACTGATGGTCATGGTAGTTTGCTCGTAACCAAACCCCTGGTCTGGAAGCTTGTAGGGGTAGGCCTCAACGTTGACCGGAATCGAGTTGCCGGACCCCGTGCCCATTCCAGCGCCAGTTACTGTTCCAGCGCCAGTACCGTTAACGGTTCCGGCGCCAGTTCCATTGCCATTGCCGTTTCCGGTTCCGTCCCCTGGTGCGCCGGTGATTGGCTGCACGGACGGATCGCTGGACCCACCGGTGCCGGTGTCACACTGGGTTGGCCCCTGCTTGTCACAGGCTGGAGGCTGAGGCGCGGTCAGCGCCAGCTGGTTCTTGCTAGGGCTGTCGCCTGCCCTGAAGGTTGGGTTGTTGCAGTTCGCCGAGTTGGTGTCCGCCACCGGATCGGCTCCCGGGATTCGCTTGATCTGGTCGAAGCCAGCGAGCACCAGGTTCATCGGAAGTGGGGAATAGCCAAGCGCCGCAGCCTGCTGCTGACCCTCGCAGAGCATGTAGTGGGCGAACGCGCCAAGCGTTGCTCCCTTTTTGGTAGTGAAAACCCCTCCAACCTCGGTTGGCACAATCATGTAGGAGTACGAGGAGATTGGGTAGGTGCGCGGGTCCGGGTTGTTGTAAACGCCATCCAGGATCTGAGTCAGGTAGAGCGAAGGATCAGTCTTGTCGGTGTTGATCTTGGCCTTTAGAAGCGCCACCGCAACCGAGTTTGCCGTTGGCTCAACGTAGTAGCCTGCCTTGTTCAGGACCTTGGCAACCGGGAATCCTGCCTTCAGCGCGTAGGAGTACTCAACATAGGTGATTGCACCCACACCGTAGTCCTGGCTCACGTAACCGGCAACACCGTTGGAACCACTTTGATACTTGAAGCCCTGGTAGGTGGGGAACTGCGATGTGAGACCGCAGGTTCCGCCGCTGCCGATGCCGGTGGTCTTACAGAACGCATTCCACATGGCTGGATACTGCTTCGACATCCAAAGGGTGAACTGCGCTGTGGTACCGGAACCGTCCGAACGAACCACGGGAACAATGCCGAGGTTTGGCAGGGCAAGCCCTGGGTTGTCCGCGGCAATGGCCTTGTCACTCCAATTGGTGATCTTGCCCGTGAAGATCTTGGTGATGGTGTCACCGGAAAGGCGAAGGTTGGTTACCTTCTTGCCACCGATTTTGAGGTTGTACATGAAAGAGGTACCACCGGCCACGATGGGCATGTAGGCGTAGCCCCTGGGAACAACCTCGGGAGCGGAACCGTCCAGCGGGTGAGATTGGAATGGGATCTCGGAAACCGCGTAGTCAACAATTCCCTTGATGTAGTCGCTTCGACCAGCCGATGAACCAGAGCCCGTGTAGTTCACGGTCATGCCGTAGTTTGCGGCAACGTTCTTACGCCACTGGTCGAGGGCGTTCTGCGACCACGTGGAACCGGTGCCGGTGATGGGGACGTAGGTGGCTCCCGCGGCGTTCGCGGGCGCGGACCCGATTAGCACTACTCCCGCGGCAACCAATGCCGCAACCAGGGAGGTCTTGAACTTGATCATGAGCTATTTCTTCCTGCCGAAGCGGCGTGGCCTAAGTTCTTGTTCGTAGATTGGTGTGGTGGCGGTTGCGCCCGAACCGCGAAGCAAGGCGGCCTGAGCCTGAGCCCGAGCTTGGGCCTGAGCCTCGGCCTTCTCACTCGCCTTGCGCTTCAGGGCGATTCGCATTTCGTCCTGCCTGGACTGTGAGATGGTGTGCATGCGCTGGCGCCTACTCTGCTGCCCGGGAGCCTTGCCACCCAACACGCGCGCGAGCGAGAAGAGCACGAGCACCAGAGCCAGCAGCACCGCTGCGGTTCCGAAACCGCGAGCGATCATGTTGGGCTCGGGAGACTTAATGAACGTGAAAACCTGCAGCGGCAGCGAAATCATCGGGCCGTGCATTGGGTCAACGTTGGTGTCCGCCGCGGCACCCGATGTTAGGAGCACCGGCGAGGTCTCGCCCAGTCCGCGTGCGGTTCCCAGGATGACCGCCGTGACCAGACCTGAGCGAGCGGTTGGTAGCACAACGTGCCAAACCGTGCGCCAGCGCGAGGTTCCCAGAGCGTATGACGCCTCCCGCAGGTTGTGGGGCACGAGGCGCAGAACCACATCGGCAGCGCGAATCACGATTGGCAGCATCATCACGGTGATTGCGATAGCGGCTGCCATTCCAGAGCGCTGCAGCACGCCGGTTGAGATCAGGGCCGAGAACACAAACAGACCGGCAACGATGGATGGCAGCGCGGTCATTGCATCAGAAACAGTTCGCACCAGGCGAGCAAACCTGCCGCCAACCTCGTTCAGAAAAACCGCGGTGGTGATGCCCAGCGGGATTGTGATAGCGAGGGCTATGCTGATCTGAATCAGGGTTCCGATGATGGCGTGCACCACTCCACCCGAGGTAAGCGGGTCCAGCGGACCCGTCAGCTTCTGGGTCTGGGTGAAGAAGTTGATGTGCCCAATGGCGTCACCGGACCGCACCAGGGTGAAAAACACCACGAACAGCAGGGTTGCAATGAGGATGAACCCCGCCGCATACATCAGCGTGGTGGCGATGCGGTCGGTTATCTCCTCGCGATTACCGGAGAATCCGGTAAGCAGCGTGAAGAAAAGCAGGAACAGCAGGAACGCCACAACCACGAAGCCGATCATCGACTGCAGCGGGGCAAACCAACCGAACAGGAGCGCGGCGAGTGCCAGTGCTCCCGCTCCGGCGCCTAGCGCGTTGTAGATGTCGGCGAACTGGAAGGCCGTGATGGAGCGCTTCGGAAGTTCCTCTCTGCGGTCAGCGGTTGGAGTGAACGTCTGGTTGACGATGTTGGCGGGCAACAGGCTGGACACTAGTTATCGGCTCCAGAGCGCGAGCGGGCGACAACCGTTGAGGCGGTGAAGTTGATTGCCATGGTGATGAGGAACAGCACAAGTCCCGCCGCCATCAGTGCAGAAAGACCGAACCCAGATGCCTCGCCGTAGCGGAGAGCGATGAGAGCCGAGACCGAGTTTCCACCCGATTTGAGGATCTGCCAGTTGATGTTGAAGATTGGCGAAATGATCATGTAAACGGCGATGGTCTCGCCGAGCGCGCGGCCCAGACCGAGCATCGTTCCGCCGATGATGCCGCCGCGACCGAAGGGCAGCACCACCGTGCGGACCATGCCCCACCTCGTCGCCCCGAGACCGAGCGCCGCCTCGCGCTCGCCGATCGGCGCCGTGGAGAACACCTGCCGCATGATGGCGGCCGCCATGGGCAGCACCATCATCGCGACGGCGATGCCCGCGATGAACGCCGAGG
>JBJTNC010000171.1:0-2209 GCA_046073865.1 Micrococcales bacterium
TCATGAGTGCCACCCTTGGAACCTTCCTTAAGGTGCTGAATCCAGCGGTTTCCATTCGGGTGTTTGAGCGCCTCGATGACGTCTCGCAGGAGAGCTCAAACCCCTGGAACAACGCCGGTACTGGTCACGCGGCACTCTGCGAACTCAACTACATGCCGGACAGCAAAGACGGCTCTCTTCCCGACCCTTCCAAGGCCATTTCCATCAACGAGCAGTTCCAGTTGAGCCGTGAGTTCTGGTCCTGGGCGGTGCAGAACAATGTTCTCGGTGACCCAGATGGCTTCATCCACGCCACCCCCCACATGACCTTTGTGCGTGGCGCAAAGGACGTTGACTACCTCAGCCGCCGCTACCAGGCCCTCAAGGACCAGCCCCTCTTCAAGGGCATGGAATTCTCCGCGGATCCTGAGGTCATTCGTGGTTGGGCTCCCCTGCTCATCGATGGCCGTACCGGTGTTGAGCCAGTTGCAGCCACGCGTATCGAATCGGGCACGGACGTGGATTTTGGCGCGGTAACCCGCCAACTTCTTTCAAACCTGCAGAAGCAGGGTGTTCAGGTATCCACTTCCGCCGAGGTTAAGCGCCTCACCAAGCGGGCCGATGGCACATGGGACGTTGTGGTTTCCGGCGCAGATTCGGTGAATGCGAAATTTGTTTTTGTTGGTGCCGGTGGCTGGGCACTGAAGCTACTGCAGAGCTCGGGCATTGCCGAGGCAAAGGGTTACGGAACCTTCCCAGTGGGCGGCCAGTGGCTTCGCACCGACAACCCAGAGATCGTTGCCAAACACAGAGCCAAGGTTTACAGCCAGGCCTCGGTCGGCGCTCCCCCAATGTCTGTGCCACACCTGGACACCCGAGTGGTGGACGGCAAGACCAGTCTGCTCTTTGGCCCTTACGCCACCAGCAACCCCAAGTTCCTGAAGAACGGTTCGATCCTGGACCTGCCGCTCTCCGTTCGCCCAGCCAACGTCATCCCATACCTTGCCGTTGCCCTATCCAACTTTGGGCTCATCAAGTACCTCGTTGGCGAGCTTCTGAAGAGCAAGTCCAAGAAGTTTGAATCGCTGCTGGAGTTCATGCCCGAGGCTAAGCCCGAGGACTGGCGCCT
Organism: Micrococcales bacterium; assembly: GCA_046073865.1. Taxonomy (GTDB): domain Bacteria; phylum Actinomycetota; class Actinomycetes; order Actinomycetales; family Microbacteriaceae; genus Rhodoluna. The sequence continues at coordinate 1,109 of JBJTNC010000171.1, forward strand.
ACTCAACGCGGGTCAGCGCGCCCAGATCATCAAGAAGGATGCAGCCAAGGGTGGAGTGCTTCAGTTCGGCACCGAAATCATCACCTCGGCTGACGGCTCAATCTCGGGTCTGCTGGGAGCATCGCCGGGTGCATCGACGGCTGTTTACGCAATGCTTGAGGTCCTGAAGAAGTCATTCGGATCTGAGTGGGCAGCGTGGGAACCAAAGCTGCGCGAAATCATGCCATCGTTCGGCATCAAGCTCAACGCAGATGCCAAGGCCGCCGCGGCATCGCTGAAGGCAACTGCGAAGGTCTTGAAGATCAAGTAGTTCCACACCTACCGAGAATGGGTTCCGATTGCGGGGGCCATTTTTCTAGACCCGGGCTATCCGCCGTCTGTATAACAGTTGCCCAAAGTAGATAACCAGGTAGTAGAGACCCATTTGGCTCAGTATGTCTGATGCCCAGTAATAGGGCGAACCGCCTAGGGCCGCGAGAGAATAGGCTCCAGCGAGAAACCCAACGGCGACGGAAGACTTCCTAGATCGAAAGGCCTTTCTGGTTGCCTCCGCGGCGCTTTCGCCAGTCCTGAGTCCTCGTACTAGTTCTAGGAACGCCTTTATCTGAATGATCGCCACAGCCAGAGCGACAAGGTGCAGGATAGCCCCGAACTCGAGCAGCAAAATCAGGTAATGGCTAAACAAGAGCGCCAGTAAGACCAGGTACCAGACCGACTCACCGGCGAATAGCCAAGTGAACCTGCGTGTCCAAGCTTGTAATGGCACATGCATTGAAGCGTTAATTTATACCCCCAGTGTCCGCGGTATGCGCTTTTACGTTCCAAATTTATCCGCGCTATACCCCAGCGCAGATTGAAGAGAATGTACCACAGTCAGGCCGGCATGCCGAGATTGAAGTATCGGCCGAGCGAGTGAGGGTCACTGGTTCGGCTTTTGTGCTTGGTCTTGGTTAAATGAAAAAACCCTGACTGTGAACTGAACCCCGAAAGTGGGAGACGTATCAAGGAGTCGACTTAAACGATAACCCAACGGGTTGAGTACGGAAATTAACCGGACTCAACCCGTTGAGTTTTAACTGGATTCTCTCCTGGTTGTACCAG
>JBJTNC010000172.1:0-2204 GCA_046073865.1 Micrococcales bacterium
TACGTTTACAAGCTGCGCGCTGACCGCGTGAACCACGAGGCATTGGCCGCCGGCGAACTGCACCTCGGCCCGCTGGAGAGCGCCGACGCCGAGAAGCTCCGCGAGCTACTCAGCCGCCACTTCGAGGAGACCGGTTCCGCAGTTGCTGAGCGGGTGCTCAATAACTGGACCGAGGAGCTGGCCCACTTTGTTCGCGTGCTGCCTCGCGACTACGCGGCCGTGCTCAGCATTCGAGAGAAGGCTGCAGAAAACGGCGTTGACCCAGACTCCGAGAGCGTCTGGAACGAGATCCTGGAGGTAACCCGTGGCTGATCCAAGAGGCTTCCTGAACGTAACCGAGCGCGAGACCGCTAAGCGTCGCCCGGTTGCAATCCGCATCAAGGACTGGAACGAAGTCTACGAGCAGCGCGACCAGGCAGTGGTTCGCACCCAGGCCAGCCGCTGCATGGACTGCGGCGTTCCGTTCTGCCACCAGGGCTGCCCGCTCGGCAACCTGATTCCGGAGTGGAACGACCTGACCTGGCGCGACCAGGGCAAGGCAGCCATCGAGCGCCTGCACCAGACCAACAACTTCCCGGAGTTCACCGGTCGCCTCTGCCCGGCTCCCTGCGAGCAGGCCTGCGTGCTCGGCATCAACCAGCCTGCAGTGACCATCAAGGAGATCGAGGTGTCCATCATCGACCAGGCCTTCGACAAGGGCTGGGTCACCCCGCACGCTCCGGACCGCATGACCGGCAAGACCGTTGCCGTCGTAGGCTCGGGCCCTGCGGGTCTCGCCGCCGCCCAGCAGCTTGCCCGCGCCGGTCACACCGTTGCCGTATACGAGCGTGATGACCGCATCGGTGGTCTGCTGCGCTACGGCATCCCAGACTTCAAGATGGAAAAGGGTCACATCGACCGCCGCCTGGCTCAGATGGAGCAGGAGGGAATTCGTTTCCGTCCGGGCGTGAACATTGGTGTTGACATCACCTGGGAGGAGCTGGGCAAGCGTTACGACGCCGTGCTCATCGCCACCGGAGCCACCACTCCGCGCGACCTAGCGGTTCCTGGGCGCGAGCTGGACGGCGTTCACTTCGCCATGGACTACCTGACCCAGTCGAACAAGGTTGTTGCCGGCGATGCCGTTGCCAACCAGATCAGCGCGGCCGGAAAGCACGTCATCGTGCTCGGCGGTGGCGACACCGGCGCCGACTGCATCGGAACCGCAACCCGACAGGGCGCCAAGAGCGTGACCACCTTCGCCATTGGCAAGCAGCCTCCATTGGAGCGACCAGCCGGCCAGCCTTGGCCAACTTTCCCAACCCTGTTCGAGGTTGCCAGCGCCCACGAGGAGTTCGGTGAGCGCGAGTACCTGGCCTCAACCGTCGAGTTTGTGGGGGAGAACGGCAAGCTCACCGGCGTGAAGGTTGCCGAGACCGAGTTTGTTGACGGCAAGCGCCTGCCAAAGGCCGGAACCGAGCGCATCGTTCCAGCAGACCTGGTTCTGCTGGCGCTGGGCTTCACCGGTGTTGAAAGCCAAACCGTTATCTCGCAAATGGGAACTTCCATCGACAATCGGGGTAATGTATCCCGTGATGCAAAATATGCCACCAACGTTGATGGCGTTTTTGTCGCTGGTGATGCCGGCCGCGGACAGAGCTTGATCGTCTGGGCCATCGCGGAAGGCCGTGCCGCCGCTGCCGCCATCGATGAATACCTTGAAGGAACCACGGAACTGCCGTTCCCTGTGAAGCCTACAGACCGACCAATCTCCATCTAGCCTCCTGGCTGGAGACAATCAAGGATGCCGGCGCCCGTCGGTATCCGGAAACAGGAATAAATGAGACGCGCAAAGATTGTTGCGACCCTCGGACCAGCGGTGTCCTCTTACGAGAACCTCCGCGCCATCATCGACGCGGGTGTTGACGTAGCCCGCATGAACCTCAGCCACGGCTCGTACGACGTGCACGAGGAGATCTACCGCACCGTTCGCAAGGCCGCCGCAGATGCAGGCAAGGCCGTTGGTGTCTTCGTAGACCTCCAGGGCCCAAAGATCCGCCTCGGCAAGTTTGTTGCCGGCCCGCACTACCTCGAGAAGGGTGACGTCTTCAAGATCACCATCGATGAGATTGAGGGCACCAAGGACATCTGTGGCACCACCTTCAAGGGCCTGCCGGGCGATGTGAAGCCGGGCGACATGCTGCTAATCGACGACGGCAAGGTTG
>JBJTNC010000173.1:0-5761 GCA_046073865.1 Micrococcales bacterium
GCAAGCGCGGTGGCGCCTGGATGAACTCGTTCGTTGACCAGAGCCACCTCACCGGAAGTCTGCCGATTGTTCTCAACAACCTGAACATTCCAAAGCCACCCGCCGGCGAGCCAACACTGCTCACGCTCGACGAGGTAACCACCCTGTTCCACGAGTTTGGTCACGCGCTGCACGGCCTGTTCTCGAACGTCACCTTCCCGCACTTCTCGGGCACTGCGGTTCAGCGCGACTTCGTTGAATTCCCGAGCCAGGTGAACGAGATGTGGCTGCTATGGCCCGAGGTGCTGCACAACTACGCCAAGCACTACCAGACCGGTGAGGTGCTGCCACAGGCTTGGATTGAAGCACTCGAGGCCAGCCGTGTCTTCAACGAGGGCTTCTCAACCACGGCTTACCTGGCCGCGGCAATCCTTGACCTTGCCTGGCACGAACTCGAGGATGGTCCGGAACTTGACGCCATGATGGCTTCGGACGTCGAAGAGTTTGAGCGCAAGGCGATCGAGGCATACGGCCTCGACTTTGCCCCAGTGCCAACTCGCTATCGAAGCACCTACTTCTCTCACATCTTTGCGGGCGGCTATTCCGCGGGCTACTACGGCTACATCTGGAGCGAGGTGCTGGACGCCGACACGGTTGACTGGTTCAAAAACAACGGCGGATTCAAGCCTGAAAATGGTCGTCGATTCAGGGAGCTGTTGCTCTCGCGCGGTGGAAGCACCGAGGCGATCGGCATGTTCCGGAGCTTCCGCGGTCAGGACGCCAACATCGACTCCCTGCTAAAGCGCAGAGGACTCAACTAGCGCCTAAAGGCCTGGACTCTCCAAACCAGAACGCCGGCCAGCAGGGCCCAGAAAGCCGCACCGATGTGCCAGGGCGCGATACCAGATGCGCCAACAAGGAAGGCAACGACGGCTGGCATGCGGAGCTCATCGCTGGCGGTGATTTCGCGCAGCGCACCTCCCATTGTGCCGAGAAGTGCGAGTCCACTGGCCGCGAGGATGAGAACCTGCGGGGTCTCGAGAACGAAGGCAACGGTTGGGGCCGCAAGCACTGCCAAAACCAGGTACGCCACTCCACCCCAGACGCTCGCCAGCCAGCGGCGCTCAGGCTTGGGGTGGGCGTGCTCGTTGGCGTTTAGCGCCGCAGTGATTGCCGCCAGGTTTATTGCGTAGCCACCGAAGCAAGCGCCAATCGCCGTTGCGATACCGGTGACAGTGAGCACGGGACGGAACGGAACCTCAAAACCGAAGGAATGCATGATTGCGATCCCGGGGACGTTTTGACTCGCCATGGTCACCAGGTACAGCGGCACGGCTACGGAAATCACCGCGGTCCACTCAAAACTTGGGCTGACCACAGCCAACTGCGGGAAGAGCTGAATCTGGCTGAGGTCAACCGGCATGGTCCATGCGATCAGGCTGTAGCTAAGAACGATGGCTACCGGTGCGGCCCAGATGGGTGCAATCCTAAACAGGATGAGCCAAACCAGGAGCACAGGAATGATTACCCCCGGGTAGTCAACAACTGCTTTGAACGGAGAGATGCAGAAGCTGAAAATGACTCCAGCAAGCATTGCGTTCGCCACGGGTTTGGGGATTGAAGATACCAGTTTGCCCAGGGTTGGCCATAGGCCCGTGATGGCCAGGAGCGCACCGGTAACGAGGAACGCGCCAACCGAGGCTCCGAAACTTAGGTGCAGACCAGCTGCTGAAACGAGTAGCGCGGCGCCGGGAGTGCTCCAAACGATGCTGAGTGGCATCTTGAAGCGCCAACTAAGAACGATTGAGAGGATTCCGTAGGTGAGGATCATCACCACCACGGCCAGCGCGGTCTGCTGTTTGCTAGCTCCAACCGCGGTTAGGGCCGAAAGCGCCACCCCGAGGGATGCGGCTGTTCCCGTAGCGCTGGCAACTAGCCCAGCAAGCAGGGGTGCCTTGTGATCGCGAAAATCAATCATTCAGGGGTTTCCTAGGCGCTTTTGCGGTTGCTTGCCTGCGGAACAATCCGCGGTGCAGCACCGTTTTTGACGACATCCTTTGAGATGATTACGGTTCCCGAGAAGTCGCTTCCCGGAATCTCGAACATCACTGGCCCAAGGATGTCTTCCAGGATGGAACGCAGGCCGCGCGCACCGGTTTCGCGCTTTATGGCGAGGTCGGCGATCTCCTCCAGTGCATCGCGCTCAAACTCGAGCTCGAATCCGTCCAGCTCAAACATGCGCTGGTACTGCTTCACGAGGGCGTTTCGTGGCTTGGTGAGAATCTGTAGCAGGGCATCGCGGTCGAGTTCGGTCACAGAGGTGATGACCGGAAGGCGACCAATGAACTCCGGGATTAGCCCAAACTTGCGGAGGTCCTCCGCCTCAATCTGCGAGTAGAGGTTGCTGGTGTCGGCTGCCTCGCTCAGTTCGGCTCCGAATCCGATACCCTTCTTACCGACGCGATTGCTGACTATGTCTTCGATACCGGCAAAGGCACCCGCCACGATGAAGAGAATGTTGGTGGTGTCAAGCTGAATGAACTCCTGCTGCGGGTGCTTGCGCCCACCCTGTGGGGGCACGGATGCAACGGTGCCCTCCAAAATCTTCAAGAGCGCCTGCTGAACTCCCTCACCCGAGACATCGCGGGTGATGGACGGGTTCTCTGCCTTGCGGGAAATCTTGTCGATCTCATCGATGTAGATGATGCCCTGCTCCGCACGCTTCACGTCGCCATCGGCCGCCTGAAGCAGCTTCAGGAGGATGTTCTCAACGTCCTCGCCAACATAGCCGGCCTCTGTGAGCGCAGTTGCGTCTGCAACCGCGAAGGGAACGTTTAGGCGCTTGGCCAGGGTTTGAGCCAGGTAGGTTTTGCCGCAACCGGTTGGACCAACCATCAGGATGTTGCTCTTCGCAATCTCGATGGAGTCGTGTTCCTTGCCGGCCGCCGTAAGGGTGCCGCGGCTGCGAATGCGCTTGTAGTGGTTATAGACGGCAACAGATAGCGAGCGCTTTGCCGCGGTCTGCCCGATCACAAACTCGTCCAGGAAACCGAAGATTTCCTTAGGCTTGGGAAGCTCAATCTCTTCGAGGGTCTCGGCTGCCGCTCCCAGCTCTTCCTCGATGATCTCGTTGCAGAGCTCGATGCACTCATCGCAGATGTAAACGCTTGGACCAGCAATTAGCTTACGGACCTGCTTCTGGCTCTTTCCGCAGAATGAGCACTTGAGCAGCTCGCTCGACTCGCCAAGTTTGGTCATGAAACCACTATATCTTTCGGGTAAGCCAAAGGCGCGCAGGCTGGCGCTTTATTCGGCTGCGGCCGCAATCTGTCGCAGGCCGTCCAGTGAGACATCTGGGGCCGCTGCAACGAAGATGAACTCCTGGTTCCGCAGGTGCGAAACCTTTCCCACCTTGTGGCCCTTCTTGTTGTGGATGCCGATCTGTGCCCCCACGTAGCGCTTATAGTCGAAGGCCAGGGTCTCAACCTGCGCCTCTCCCCCGTACATCGCGGCTAGTTTCGCCTCAATCTCCTCGCGTTGGGCAAACCCCTCGTTGCTGAATGAAACCACCGTGATTGGCGCCTGCACCGAATCCAGCAACTCGCCGAAGGCATCGTGGAAACGCGGTTTCTGGTTGAACGCGCTCTTGCGCTCCCGAACATCGGTGCGTTTCTTGGCGATGCCGTAAACCTCTGGCTTGTCCCAGAGAACCAGGGTTTCCCAGATGTGATAGTTGGCAAGGTAGCTGTGCTGGTTGTATGGCGGGTCCAGGTAGACCAGGTCGCCTTCAAATTCAGCGATGGCCGCCGCGGCCTCCAGCTGCGTTGCGCGCGACTTTCCGGCACGCGCCTGCGGCAGAATGCTAGGAACTCGGAGTTCGATGTCGTTGTGGGCGCGCGGTGCCCAGTTCTTGAGGTATGCCATCTGCAAACCGGTGGTGGAGTCCACGCGGTCCGCCGCCTCCATGAGCGAAACTAGCATCACCGCCTCGAGTTCGGCGGGAAGCTCCTTGGCGGCAATCGCCTCTCGGATGGCGTCGATCCGCGCACCGTTCTTGGGCTGAAAGTAACGCGATTCCTCGCAATAAGTTGACGTAATGTAACCCGGCTCACCGGGTAGGGCGTTGAATTCCCGCACCAATTGCGCGGCTTCACGCTCCCAATCCTCGGCGTCCGCCTGCACGTAACACCTGGCCAGGGTTGCGGCATACGCGTTGTGATCATTGGAACTCACGGCGTAGCCCAGCCCCTTCAGGTGGTGCCCCACTCTGGCCGTGCCTGAAAAAGCATCTGCCAGGGTCTCAACCTGTGGAAACGCCCCGATGACCGAAGCTATCTGCTCCAAAAGCGTGCGCTTGGAGCCCAGATACTTGATCATCGGGGCGATGCCTTGTTAGTTACTTGACTGGCTTGCGGCTGGTGAGAACCTGATCAATCAGGCCATACTCCAGCGCCTCAGGTGCGGTGAGAATCTTGTCGCGGTCAATGTCGCGGTTGACCTCTTCAACGCTCTTGTTGGAGTGCTTGCTGATGGTCTCCTCGAGCCAAGTGCGAAGACGCATAATCTCCTTGGCCTGAATCTCGATGTCCGAAGCCTGGCCGCGTCCGGCATCACCGGTTGCTGGCTGGTGAATGAGCACGCGCGAGTTTGGCAGCGCCATGCGCTTTCCTGGCGCACCCGCGGCAAGCAGAACTGCCGCCGCCGAGGCTGCCTGACCAAGACACACGGTCTGAATCTGTGGACGAATGAACATCATGGTGTCGTAGATTGCCGTCATCGCGGTGAAGGATCCACCGGGAGAGTTGATGTACATGATGATGTCGCGCTCTGGGTCCTGGCTTTCCAGAACCAGAAGCTGCGCCATGATGTCGTCGGCGCTGGCATCGTCAACCTGAACGCCGAGGAAGACGATTCGCTCCTCGAAGAGCTTGTTGTAGGGGTCCTGGCGCTTGTAACCGTAAGGAGTGCGCTCCTCAAAGGTTGGCAGAATGTAGCGCGATCCTGGCATCGCCACGTTGGTTCCCGGGTAGAAGTTCATGTTGCTCTCCTAGTTCTTACCCACACCGGTGAAGCCGGATGCGCTCTCTTGAATGTGGTCGATGAAGCCGTATTCCAGCGCCTCCTGGGCGGTGAACCAGCGGTCGCGGTCGCCATCGGCCATAACCTGCTCAACCGTCTTACCGGTCTGAGCAGCCGTGATGCTGGCAAGCTGCTTCTTCATGCTGGTGATGAGCTCCGCCTGGGTTTGGATGTCGCTGGCGGTACCGCCAAAACCTCCGTGTGGCTGGTGCAGCAGAACGCGGGTGTTGGGGGTTGCGTAGCGCTTGCCCTTGGTTCCGCTGGTCAGCAGGAACTGGCCCATCGATGCGCACATGCCGATGCCAACGGTAACGATGTCGTTTGGCACAAACTGCATGGTGTCGTAAATGGCCATTCCAGCGGTGATGGATCCACCCGGCGAGTTGATGTAGAGGAAGATGTCCTTAGTGGAGTCCTCTGCCGCAAGCAACAGAATCTTGGCGCAAATCTCATTCGCCATGTCATCGCGAACCTCGCTGCCAAGCCAAATAATGCGGTCCTTTAGCAGACGATCGAAGGTGCTGCTTGGTCCCTTAGCCTGATCAGCCATGAAGTACTCCTAAATCTTGTGGTTGCTTGTCAAAGATAACCGCACGCGACACGAAATCCGTGATGTGTTCGCCAGTGGCTAAAGAGAAATGGCCCAGACCGAAGTCTGAGCCATCTCTTTGCTAAGCAAACTTAGTGGTTGTGACCAGCGTGG
>JBJTNC010000174.1:0-3113 GCA_046073865.1 Micrococcales bacterium
GTAACCAGTACCGAAACCTTCGTGTACCTGAAGTTGCACAAGCAGTTCTACAACTGGGGAACCAGATAGGTTCCGCAAAAAACAAACACAGTAAAGAGTGATATTTCATGGCAACCGTCGCCTCGGCGAATAGAGCCACCCCCATCCAGGACGCGCGCAAAGCCGGCCAGGAACCAAACAAGGAGATGCTAGAAAAGGCTGCAAAGGAGAACCTTTTCCTGCACTTCACCCAACACAAGCCGCTGCTAGACGGCGAGCTCCCAATCATTGTGAAAGCAGAAGGACACCACTTCTGGGACATCAATGGCAAGAAGTACCTCGACGGAATCTCGAGCCTGTTCTCGGTGAACGTTGGTCACGGTCGCGAAGAGCTGGCGGAGGCCGGCTACAAGCAGATGCGCGAGCTGGACTACTTCCCTATTTGGAGCCACGCCCACCCCGCAGCTATTGAGCTGAGCGAACGCCTGCTCTCCTACGCTCCAAAGAGCCTGTCGCGCGTGTTCTTCACCACCGGTGGTGGCGAGGGCAACGAGACCGCATGGAAGCTGGCGAAGCAGTACTTCAAGCTCAAGGGAAAGCCGCTAAAGCACAAGGTACTCACCCGCGCAGTTGCCTACCACGGCACCAGCCACGGAGCGCTTTCGCTCACCGGTATTCCCGCCATGAAGAAGGCGTTTGAGCCGCTGGTGCCAAGCACATTACGTGCCAAACACCAACTGGTACCACGCTCAGGATCAGTTTGAGACCGAGGAAGAGTTTGCCCTGTGGGCGGCCGACCGCGTTGAAGAAATGATCCTGTTCGAAGACCCAGACACGGTAGCCGCGTTCTTCCTGGAGCCGGTTCAGAACTCCGGTGGTTGCTTCACCGCACCAAAGGTGTACTTCGAGCGCATCCGTGAGATTTGCGACAAGTACGACGTGCTGATTGTTGCGGACGAGACCATCGATGGCTTTGGCCGCTGCGGATCCATGTTTGCTAGCGAGCGCTACGGCCTGGAGCCAGACATGCTCACCTGCGCCAAGGGTCTCACCAGCGCCTATGCGCCACTGGGTGCCCTGATGATTGCAGAGAAGCTGTTTGAGCCTTTCAAGCACGGCAACCTGTTCCCTCACGGCTACACCTACGGTGGTCACCCGGTTTCGTGTGCCGTTGCTCTGGCCAACCTCGATGTCTTCGACCGCGAAGACCTGGTTGGAAACGTGCAGCGCAACGAGGCGGCATTCAAGGCCACCCTAGAGAAGCTGAAGGACCTACCTATTGTTGGCGACGTTCGCGGCACCGGATACTTCTGGGCCATCGAGCTAGTTAAGAACAAGGAAACCAAGGAAACCTTCAGCGATGCCGAGTGCGACAAGCTGCTTCGTGGAATCCTCAGCCACCGCATGTTTGAAGAGGGCCTCTACTGCCGCTCCGATGACCGCGGAGACCCCGTAGTTCAGCTGGCCCCGCCACTGACCATTGGCCAGGCCGAGTTCGACGAGATCGAGCGAATCCTGCGCAAGTGCTTCATGGAAGCATTCGCGGAGATGATTCCCTAAGGACTCCAAATGTTGTTGCCCCCACCGGTTGGTGGGGGCAACAACATTTAACGAAGAGGACCCCGCCACTCGGCGGGGTCCTCGTTTGCCTGCTGGCTTAGGACAGGATGTCGTCCACCAGGTTGTCGTTTTCGTGCTTCTGGAGCGAGCTAACGATGTAGCCCACAATCGCTGCAACGAATGGCGAGAGAACAAGTGCCCAGCCCAGGGTGGAGAGCTTCCAAGCCGAGTCTGGCAGCGTTGGGTCTACACCGGCTGGCTGCACGCCTGCAAGCAGGTTGAAGCGGCTCATCAACAGATACTCGCCCACAACCAGGCCAATCGCGGCAACAGCTGGGGCAATCTTGCCCTGCCACACGTTTGCACCCTCGTTGCTCATGAAGAACTTGATGACTGCGAGCGAAACCAGGATCTCAACCAGGATGATGGCGATGGCGGTGATTGCCGACATCCAGAAGAACAGGTTGAGGATTGGGTCCAGCTTGGCAACTGCAAACACCAGGATGACGAGTGCCGCCAGAGCCGAGGTGAGGATCACGCCGGCCTGTGGTGCGCCACGGCCGTTCACCTTACCGAAAGCCTTTGGAAGAACGCCGCCGCGGCCCATCGCAAAGAAGTAGCGCGAGTTTGCGTTCTGGAAGGCAAGCAGACCGGCGAAGAGGCTGGAGATAACCAGCCAGCTCATTACGTCTGGCATCCATGGGCCAACGTAGTGGCCGGCGAGGGCAAACAGCACTCCGGCAGGGTTGCTGAGAACGGCGTCTGCGCCACCTGAGTTGGCAACAACGTAGTCGGCAACCTTGGAGGTTCCCATACCGGTGACCATCGCGAACGAAACCATTGCAAACAGCACGGTGATGATGCCGATTGCCCAGTAGGTGGCGCGAGGGATGGTGCGCTTAGGGTTGATGGACTCCTCGCCGTAGATGGCGGTTGCCTCGAACCCGATGAACGATGCGAACGCGAACGCGATTGCGATGCCGGCTCCGCCGTTGAATCCGCCGGCGAAGATGGCGTTAGGCGAGAACGAGTCAACGAAGTTGATACCCTCCGGGCCACCGTTGGCGAGGATTGCCACCGCGGTGATTACCAGCGAGGTGAGCTCCAGAATCATCAGAGTGCCCAGCACCTTGGCGCCAACGTCAACCGAGAGCAGCGAGAGGCCGCTGACCAGCACCCAGGCGATGAGGGTCCAGACGTACCATGGCAGATCCAGGCCGATGGACTGGAACTGCAGGTTGGCGAGGCCGCCGAAGAATCCGTAGATCGCCAGCTGTATGGTCACATAGCCGACGATCGAGATGAACGCGCTGGCAACACCGGCGTGCTTGCCAAAGGCGCGGCCAACGTAGGCAAAGAAGGCACCGGCGTTGGTCACCTTGTTGCTCATGGCGCTAAAGCCAACGCTGAAAACAAGCAGGGTGAGGCCAACGGCCAGGTAGGCTCCAGGGGCTCCCGCAAGGTTACCCGCGAGCATTGCAACTGGCACGGCGCCTGTCATACCAACCAGCGGGGCCGCGGCTGCTACAACGAAAAATACGATTCCCAGGACGCCAAGCTTGCCCTTCGCAAGC